>JAAUTJ010000059.1 GCA_012031475.1 Leptolyngbyaceae cyanobacterium SM1_3_5
CCCCGACTTCTGCAATCAAGCCCGCCGCCTGCGACAACAGCGGCGACCAGCCCGCATCCGTGTAGGGCACAACCAGAATCGCGTTGGGGCGGAACGGTCGAGAGCGCATCGATCGATCTCAACACGCAAACCCGACCTTCCACCAAGCCGGGACTCGCTCCAATGCCTTGCAGTTGACCTTTGGCAGGCGCGATCGCCCCCGTCAACCGCATCGGTGGCTCGTTGCCATAAACCAAGGCGGGTACGTCAAAGGCGCGGTCGCGATCGAGTTGCGATCGGCGTTTGGCAATCAGGGCAGCGAAATTCTGTGGAGTCGTGACCAGTTGCCGCACTTCATCCAGCTTCAGGAAAACGATGTCGCCCGATTCGAGCAGTCCTTGAGCCTGAAACTGCTGCTCCAGCGCGACAAAGCTCCAGCGCAGTTCGGCCAAAAGGCGGCTGTAAACTCGGCTGACTTCGCCCTTCAGGTCGAGCCGTTGCTGAAGCGGACTGTCCGATCGAGCAGGCTGCGATCGCGCTCTAGTCGGCTGTTGCAGTAGTTGAACAAACAGATTCCAAACAATTTCCGGCTGCTCTTTCCAGGTCGGCACGGCGATATCGGTCGCGACTTCGCTCAGATAGCCGTATTCCTGCACGATCGCCTCAAATTCCTGCATCACCTGCGGCTGAGCCGTCAGCAGGTCGCGCATCCGATCGAGCGGCATATCAGACGGCAGCAAGGGCGCGATCGATCGGCCAGCGCTTCGAGCGATCGCAGTGAGGCGACTTCGGGCGTTTGGCTGCTGTTGAGGTCGGCTTTTGATTTACTGATCGCCTGCCGAAACGCGAGGCTGAGCGGAGCGAGAATGCTGTAGTAAGTGGCGGGTCGCAAATGTTCCAGGAGGCGATCGATCCGCTCGATCAGTTGGTTTGCCGTCAAGGTTTCCACTGGTTCGGCATCAAGACGGGCAAAGGCGGCATTGAACGAGGAGCGATCGCGCTGGAAATCTTGGATGAGTCGCCGTTCGCGCTGCCACAGCCGCAGCAGACCGGGAATGTTTCGCAGCGTCGAGGCGATCGGCGGCTTGCTGAATTTTGCGCCCCGTGTCAGGAATTCCAGGCTTTCGGGCGGCAGACCCATCCGCAGAAAAATTTCCCCCAGCAGCGTCGCGTTGAAGTAGGCGGCGGAGTGGTGCAGCGTGGCGGTTTCCTCAAAGTCCAGGCCGATCGATCGATCGCCCAGCACGATCGAAAACACTTCGCCCCAGACGCCGCAGGTGAGCGGACGATTGATCGACCAGGTAAGCGGCGGCAGGCGACCGGGAATCACTTCAGCGGCAATTTTGCGCGTCCAAATCGGAATCAGCGTCGTAATCGGGCGCGACTGCAACAGCCAAAACTGCTGCCCGTCATAGCTCCACTCGATATCCTGCGGAATGCCGTGAAAGCGAATTTCCAGATGCCGAGCCAGATATGCGACCTGACGAATAATCTGCGGCGGCACATCGCCCGACCCCTCGATCGCCAACTCCGTTTCGTCCGGCAAAGTCCAACCTGCATCGGGCGCGATCGCCTCCATTATCTCAACCCGATACTGTTCCGGCGTCACCTGACCAGACACAATCTGCTGCGCCGTTCCGGGCAGAGCCTCGATCGCCACTGCTGCGCCTTCACGGGCAATTGGATCGCGGCTGAAGGCGACACCCGAAAAAACGCCTTGAACCTGCTGCTGCACCAAAACCGCCATGCCGCCGAATTCGCTGGCACGATCCTGCCGATACTGCACCGCGTTCGGCTGATTGTAGGAGGCTTGGACGCGCAAAATCGCCTGCTCCAGCATGGCAGAACTCGTGACGTTGAGAATCGATTCGTACTGTCCGGCGGCGGACGCCCCGATCGCATCTTCCCCGATCGCGCTCGATCGAACCACGACCGGAGCCGTTGCATTCGGCTGGACGCGATCGAGCAGCAAAGCCGGATCATCTCCGGGCGGCAGCACCCATCCGGGCGGGACGGGATAGCCCCAACTCCGCAACCGCGCCAGCGTTGCCGCCTTGGAGCCGACTTTTTCCGGGGAAAGCGGCTGATCGAGGGAAAGGAGCGATCGATCCCCGCGAAAAAAGCGAAACATCCGCTGCGAACTCGCCTGCGAAGTGGAAGTAGAAAGGTCAAGATCGTCCGGCATATTTTGATAAATCCAGGCGAGCAGCAAACTTAAAATCACCGTTGCCGCAATTCTATCGCCCTCAGTGGGATGCCTGAGCGCGGTAATCAGCGGGATCAAAATCAGAACGGCATATTTTCCTCGCTGGCGATCGCGCCAAATTGTAAAACTGACAAAGCTGATCAAAAAATCAGCAGTGCGCCCGTCCAATCATGCGTAATGTATCCCCAAGTGGCGTTCGTTGTGCCTGCTCCACGTCCGAGCGCATAGCGACCCATCACCAAAGCAATTAGCGCAATAATTTCCCAAACAGGAGCTTGGGGAAACAGCGATCGCGCCAGCAAAACAGCCGCAATTCCCTTTAGCGCTTCCGACAAAATTGCCAGAATTCCTGCTAGCCGTCCGCCGTGATAAAACGCTGCTGAAACGCTGATGTTTCCGGTTCCAAGCTGAGCCAAATTGCGCTTGCTCAGCGCGAGCGTGATCCAGCGAATCAGCGGCAATCCGCCCAAAATTGGGCAAATCAAAAAAATCAGCAGTGCGCCCATTGCATTCCTGATGTGGCGATCGAACCGTCAGCAATATTCTACAAAAACCAGCCGACAATTCAAGCCGATTTGAAAGTTCTCACCAGCAATCCATGCTTAGGTGCAAAAATCATCGTGGCAACAAACAGCAGCGTTTGCAGGACAACAATACAGCCGCCTGTTGAGGCATCGAGATGAAAACTAATGTAGGTTCCCAAGACACTAGAAAACACGCCAAAAAACATTGCAATCAGCATCATGCGATCGAATCGATCGCTGAGCAAATACGCGATCGCACCGGGAGTAATCAACATTGCCACAACCAGAATGACGCCCACCGCTTGTAGGGCTACGACGATCGTTAAAGACAGCAACGTCAGCAGAATGTAATAGAGTGCCGTGATGTTTAAGCCGATCGATCGGGCATGGGTTGGGTCAAAGCAAAACAGCAGCAAATCTTTTCGCAAAATTAAAACGGTAATCAGCGTAAACGAGCCAATCACAAAAGTTTGAATCAGATCAGAAGTGGGAATTCCTAACACATTGCCGAACAGAATATGCATCAAATCGACATTACTGGGATTCTTTGAAATCAGCACCAAACCCAGCGCAAAAAATCCGGTGAAAACTAAGCCAATCACCGTATCTTCTTTGATGCGCGTTTTTGATTTGATGAAGCCGATCGCCAACACAGAACCCACCCCAAACACAAACGCACCCAGCGCAAACGGCAGATTCAAAATATAGGCTAACACCACTCCAGGCGTCACAGAATGGGCAACCGCATCGCCCATTAATGCCCAGCCTTTTAGCGTCATGTAGCAGGACAAAACCGCACAAACTAGGCCAACAAACGCGCTCATCAGTACGGCTTTGATCATAAACTCATACTGAAGCGGAGCAACAAGCCATTCTGCGATCGCGTTCATGTTTCTCCTACGGGTTGGGATTCGTTTGAATGGCTGGCATTGCGCCGCCAAAGGTGCGATTTAGATTTTCCTGGGTAAACACTTCGTTCGTTGCACCGTAAGCCAAAACGGTTTGGTTGATGAAAACGACCTGATCGCAAAAAGTAGAAACTGAACTGAGATCGTGCGTTGAAATTAAAATCGTGTGGCCGCGATCGCGCAGTTCCATCAGCAGTTGAATAATCGCCTTTTCAGTCTTGACATCAACGCCCGTAAACGGTTCATCTAACAGCATCACCGTTCCTTGTTGCGCTAGTGCGCGCGCCAGAAATGCCCGCTTTTTTTGACCGCCTGACAGTTCTCCAATTTGGCGATCGCGAAACTGAATCATCTGGACGCGATCGAGGCTTTCCTCGACGATGTGGCGATCGATCGATCGGGGAATTCTCAACAGATTCATGTGTCCGTATCGCCCCATCATCACCACGTCTGAAACGCTAACTGGAAAATTCCAGTCCACTTCTTCCGCCTGCGGTACATAAGCAACCAGCCCGCGTTTTTGCGCCGATCGAATTGGCAAACCGTTGATCAAAACTCGTCCCGTTGAGGGCGTGACAAAGCCCATGATTGCTTTGAATAAAGTCGATTTGCCGCTGCCGTTCATGCCGACTAAACTGGCGATCGTGCCTTCGCTTAGCGATAGCGCCGCACCGTGCAAAGCGACCTTGCCGTTATAGTCAACGGTGACATTTTCAACTTCAATGCTGGCCTGACGGTACACAATTAGCTCCCTTGCAATCCTCGAATTAAAGTGTTGACGTTGTATTCCAAAAGTTTAAGATAAGTCGGCGCATCGCCGTTTGCATCAGTCAAAGAATCGACATAAAACACGCCGCCAAATTCGGCTCCGCCTTCTTGGGCAACCTGCTTTTGTGCGTCTGGATTGACAGTGCTTTCACAAAACACAACGGGAACCTGATTCGACTTCACCTGATCGATCGCCCGTCGGATTTGCTGCGGCGTTCCTTCATGATCAGAGTTTACTGCCCACAGGTAAATTTCTTTGAGATTGTAATCCCGAATCAGGTAGGTAAACGCACCCTCACAGGTTGCCATGAAGCGCTGATTTTCGGGTAGGCGAGCCAGTTCCATTCGCAATTTTTGATCGATCGCTTCAATTTGCTGGCTGTAAGCTTCGGCATTCGCGCTGTAGGTGGCGGCATTTGCCGGATCAATTTCGCTCAGGGCTTTACGAATGTTTTCCACATAAATCAAAGCATTTCGGGGCGACATCCAGGCATGGGGATTCGGGCGATTTTGGTAGTTTCCTTCGGCGATGGCGATCGGTTGAACTCCCTCGCTAATCGTCACGTGCGGCACATCATTTAAGCTGCCTAAAAACGTTCTGCCCAACGTTCCAAGCCCAATCCATTATCCAAAATCAGATCGGCTTGTTGCGCTCTAGTGAGATCGCTGGGCGTCGGCTCATAGTCGTGAATTTCTGCTCCTGGCTTTGTCAAAGACTCGACGATCGCTTTGTCACCCGCAATATTTTGTGCCATGTCTGCAATCACGGTGAACGTCGTGAGAATGATTTTTTTCTCTTGCGTTCGCGAGTTTTGTGTAGCGTTTGTTGCACTGACAGTAGCGGGTTCTGCGGTAGGGTTATTGGATGTTTGAGTGCAGCTTGCCAAACAGAAGGCAGCTAAAGATGCAGCGATCGCCAAGCGACAAGTCGTTCGCTGCAAACCAGCTTTCGATCGGGTCATGGCTTTGCTCCCATTCGTTAGAAGTTGGATTTCTTCTTAGGATACATCAATTCAATTGAAAAATGAAAGAATTATGAAATGAAGTAGAAAGCAATAACTGGTGGCTTGCAAGACTGCTTTTAATTCACTTAGTGAACGGCCAGCAATCTTGCATTTTCCCTTAACGGCGGCGCGATCGACCCCGCCGATTGACCGAAGAACGATGCGATCGAGACATGCGGCGATCGCTGCGACGCTCCATTTGTTCAGCAGTTTTCTCCAAGTCTTCCTGGCGAGGCAATCCTTGCTGTGCCCGTCCCTCTTCTGTGACAGGCACGGCATGTTCGCTGGGCATAATTCGCGAGCCATAGCGACGGGCATAAACTTGAGTGAACTCTGCGCCGAAGAAAAGAATTTGCGCGGAATAAAAGACCCAGGCCAAAACAACTACTAGCGATCCGGCTGCCCCATAGGTAGAGCTAAAGCTGCTGTTGCCGAGATAGATGCCAATGAGTGATTTGCCGATCGAAAACAAAATAGCGGTGATGCAAGCCCCGATCGTCACATCTTTCCAGGCAATTTCGACATCCGGCAAGAACTTGAAAATTAAGGCAAACAAAAAGGTGATGACGCCAAGCGAAATCACCCAGTTCAACACAACCCACAGGAAATCAACGCCTGGAAGCAAATTGCTCATGTAGCTATTCAAAGCAGCAAGAACCGCACTGACAACCAGCGAAATTAACAGCAAAAAGGCGATTACTAAAATCATCCCCAAACGACAAAAATCGCTGCTGTAAGAAGCCTTTTACCTGCCGTCCGGGTTTGGGAGCAACTTCCCAAATCGTGTTCAGTGATTCTTGAAGCTGCACAAAAACTCCGGTCGCACCAAACAGCAAAATCGCAATGCTAACCAGTGAAGGAAACAAACCAGAATTTTCTCCGGGACGATTTGCGCCTTGAATCGCAGTGGAAATCAATTCAGCAGCTTCTTGACCAACCAGTCCGCGAATTTGGCCGACAAGCTGACCTTCTGCGGCTTGTTCTCCTAAGACGGCTCCCGCGATCGCAATCACCAAAATCAGCAGCGGTGCCAGTGAAAAACCGTGTAGTAGGCCAAGGCTGCTGCCAGCCGCGAGGCTTTATCTTCGTTCCATTCTTTCACCGTTTCCTTCAACAAACTAATCAGTCTTTTGAGTTTCATTGCTGGGCTTCCAAATAAAAGTGTGAATAGAAATCGATGATGTAGCGTCCACTACCAAGCGATCGGATCAAAAGATACAAGTCAGGTGTACTGCAATTAGGAGGGCAAAATCCTCTTTCAAGCGGGCGATCTTCGCTGCATCGTCTCAGCTACAAGGCAGAACTATGAATACCCGGTATGAATACAAGAAAGGAAATCGCTGGCTCAGAAGAAACGGTTACAGGTGACACCATTTCGATCGATACAAACCAAAGCTTTGAATAATACTACTTTGGATTAATGGCAAGTCTTCTCTAAATTTCTTAACGTTTATCCAGAATTGCATTTAGATCAGGCGGAAGTCGTTCTTATGCGGTAACACTGCTAGTTGAAACAATCTCATTTTTATTCCGCCAATGGTTAATTCCGCATCTTCAAAACTGCTTCCGCTCGTTGAACCGCTCCGGCAAGGACTTTGGTTGGTTGGCATGTCCGCGTGGATTTTCGGCATCACCGATCGCAGCATTGCCGCTTTTTCAGACGGACATTTGACCGCCAGCGAACTCGTGCAGCTATCGATCGCTTCTCTAGTCGCGCTGGGCTGGTATTTTCTCAAACCAAATCGGAAATAATTCGCCTTTTAACTTAATTTTGTTAGTTTGCTTTGTGAAAAAGGATTTTGAAGCAATGTCCAGTCAGCAACCCACTGAACCTTTGGCAAATGAATCTTTGGCAAAAACTGCCGGAATCTTTCTCGATCGCACTCAGGCCGAAGCCGCTCAGCAAGCGTTGATTGAAGCAGGCATTCCGGCAGCAGGCTTGTCGATTCAAGAAAGCGCGATCGATCCCAATCCGCCTTTGGCAAAATCGAAGGGCGCAAAAAGCGCCAGAAGCGGCGCAATTACGGGCGGTTTATTTGGCAGCATCGTCGCCGTTTTGCTTAGCTTTAGCGCTCAAAATTTTCCGGGTGACAGTCCTGTTTCGTTTGCAGGCTCGTCTCAAGCAGGCATCGTCATCGGCATTATTGGAGTCGCCGTAGGTGCGCTGGGTGGCGCGTTAATCGGTCTGCTGACCGGATCGAGTGCGCCCAGTGCTGATGCTGATCCCCGCCCAAATTCCAAATATCTGCTGCTGATTCAGGCGCAGGCTGAAGACTTAGGCAAAGTCCGCGATCTGGTGCGGCAACAGGGCGGCGAGATTCAAATTTAAGGGTTTTTTAAGTTTGGTTTGAGGGGCGATCGCCTCAGATTCTTCAATCCAAATTTCACAGTCTCTCCTCTCTTTCGGGGAACGGTTCATCCGTCTCCCGATTTTTTTTGCAGTGTATGGAGTCGGAGCATTCTCAGGACAGCGGCAACGCTGAGAACTAAAGTTTATCGCTTAAAGCGAAAACCCATTGAAATGGGTTAGAGTCCCGGCACGATCGGTTTTTTAGTCAGTTTCAACTGAAATCTTTCAACCCAAAATTGATTTCAGGGCGGTTCATGTAACAGGCGCAAGATCTGAATTTCAACTGACTTTCGCTGTCAGCTTTGAATTTTAATTCAGGGCAGGTCATGCGATCGGTGCAAGATCTCGGTTTCAACTGACTTCAGCTTTCAGCCGGAACTTGATTTCACAGCACCTGCGTAAATCCTACTTCTGCCTTCTCACACTTTTTGGTACACCGTCCAAATTAATTTCGCGTTACGATCGAAACGCTCAACCTTAAATAATTCTCTATGTTTCTTGACGAACTCACACCGCTGTTTCGCGAACTCACCAACCAGCCGATTTCGTTTCTCGGCGGCTTCTTCTCCGGCGTGTTTCGCCTCAGCCTAGCAGATGACCCTGTAAAAAGCTGGCTAAATGAACAAGCGGGAACAACGGTTTACGTTGGATCAACTTCCAGCACATCGAACGGCAACGGCGGTCCACAGTCGATTTCGATTGAATAGCCGCTTGTCCTTTTCCCAGACCGCCGCTTACGCTTCCAGCGGGCTAATCAGTTCATCGAGCCACACTTCGACCTGCAACCGCAGCCGCACCGAGGGATCGCTTCCCAGGTCGCAAGGCAGCGGCAGATACTCGATCGCCCGCTGGTAGTCGGACATGGCAAAGTTCCAGTCGCCCTGAAGCTGATGGGCGCGTCCACGTTCAGCGTAGACGTGTCCTTGCAAGCGACCGAGCGGCAAAGCCAAATCAAAGCATTCGATCGCCCGATCGTACATTTCCAAATCGCGGAAGGTGATGCCCTGATTGATCCAGGCGCGGATGTTGGCCGGATTCAGGTCGATCGCCATGTTATAGTCGAGGACTGCTTCGAGCAGCTGGCCTTTGGCGGCGTGATAGTTGGCGCGGTTGTTGTAAACGCCATCCAGGTTCGGATTGAGCGCCAGTGCTTGGTTGTAGTCGGCAAAGGCTTCGTCAAGCTGGCCGCTTTGGAAGTAAACCAGCCCGCGATTGTTGTAGTACGACGCGCTGGTCGGATTGCGATTGATCAGGCGGGTGAACAGTTCGATCGCTTCGTCATAGCGGCCTTGGCGCACTTCGGCCATTGCCTGCTGGCGCAGTTTGCCTTCCTCCCAGGCGATCGTGGGTTCTGGGTTGTGCTGCTTTTGGTTAAGCCTAGGGCGACGCGAAGTCCAGCGCTTTGACATACGGTGAACCGAGCGCGATCCGGGAGTGACCGAGCCAGTCAGCGAGCGGTTGAGGTTGCCTAAACGCGGTAAACGATTGGTTGAAGAGCGCGGATTCATCTCATCCTCACAGGGTTACGGCGGGTGACACAGCCACCAAAGTTAGTTTCGAGGTTTTCAAGCTTCAGCACATCTATCTGTGTGTCACTTGATAATGTGTCTGCTGCCCCGTCGAGCGGGAGAGTTAAATTACGGAAGTGTGATTTAACCGCTACAGAGCAGCTTCACAAGGGCAGATCGCACTCAAAGCCAGAGTGGTTAAAGAATGCAAGTGCTTGTATCTTTCAGCAGTACCTACGGCTCGAATCCGTGCAATTTCGGATCAACAAACGAAAAATTCACAAGCGCGATCGCAAAAATCCCGTTTGGCTCACATTCTGTTAAAGAACTGTGACGGTAAAATCCCTAGGGTGGGCATTCTCCGTGAATCGCGCCGTTCGAGCGACAGGGTAGAATGCAAGCAGCCTGAGGATTGCGCCCCGCGATCGCCAAGCTGCCGCTACATGCTCTTTTGTGAAACTTCTTTGTGAAACTTTGATGACTTCTGTAACCGCTCCCGATCTTACTGCTGATGATTACGTCGTCATTGGCCTTGCCACCTGTTTTGTCAAAGACGAAGACGGGGTACATCCCGTTCAGGTCGCTGAACCGATTCCGTCTGCCGCTCTAGAAGCGATCGTCAAAGGCATTCCTACTTCTTACGAATCCGCCTGCGCCACGACGATCGCCGCCATGCTGCCGAACGACCAGCCGCAACTGCCCGCCGATTTTCCGCCACAGACGCAGTTTTGCGATGAGTTTGCCTTTCGGACGATTGCGGCTGCCCGCACCTACAAAAGCCGTCCCGATGCCCAAGCGCACATTCCCGCAGGCACAACGCGCCAAGACTGGAACTTTTCGCTCGATCGCAAGCGCGTCCTTAACTCAGAACGCATCGTCAGAGCCGAAGATAACGTCAAGCAGCATTCTCACACGCACAAGGTTCTCTAGAACGGCACCTGAATCGATCGCGATCGGTCTTTCACTCGAATCCTCAGCAAACGGCTGAAGTTGATTGCAGAAAGACAAGCGCAAAAAGACAAAAACGCAAATGACAAAAGGGGCGATCGATTCGATCGCCCCTTTTGCAAATTTTGCTTTTGATTCAGTTTTCTGAAAATCCGCCTAGCGGAAGCCAACCGCAGCCTGCCACACAAAGGCGAGCAGGAAGAAAAAGACCGGAATAATCGGCAGCACGTCTACCAGGGGATCAAAAATCGAGTAGGCTTCGGGCAATTTCGCCAACAGCAACACCGCTTCCATGAACCGCTTACCTCTTGAACATCTTCATAATTGTCAGGTATCTTAACATGATTGCCGATCGCAAGGCTAGCGATTTTTTAGAGGTTGGGGCGATCACGGCAAATTGTCTTAGCTGAATAGGGAGAGGGCGCGATCGCGGCGAACATCCATCGATCGCGGTATGATTTAAAGTAACGCAAGCTTAAGATTTGTAAATCCTTTGACTTCCCTCATTCAACCCAATTCTGTTCAGCGTCCCAACTCCACAACCACTGATTGGCATCTGCTACAGACGATTTGGCGAGGCGACGAAGCAGACGTGCAGCGCGGCCTGCCCCACGATCAGCTTGCTCCCGCTTGGCAAATGATGCTGCTGGGCGACGGTTCACCCACGCGCTATTTGCAGTTGCTCACAGGCGAACCGACTGAGGTGGACGTGATCGATATGTCGCTGATTGGCGACGATCTGGATGGCGCACCGAGTTCGATCGAAGCGATTCCCGCTCCCCGCTTGCGGCGGCAGGTGTGGCTGCGGACGGCTTCCGGACAGCGCTTGGCGTATGCAACCTCTTGGTGGGAAGCAAGCCATGTGGACGAATATTTGCAGAATCGATCGCTCCCCATTTGGGCGAGCTTGGCGCAACTGCGAACCGAACTTTATCGCGACGTGCAGGGACTTTACTACGGCCACAATCCCGCTCTGGAAGCCGCTTTTGAGCAGCAGGGGCCATTTTGGGGCAGACACTATCTGTTCTGGCATCACGGCCAGCCCTTGACCGTCATTTACGAAGTATTTTCGCCCTATTTGCAGAAGTATCTGGGCGCGATGCAGTAGGCGCGATCGAACGGTAAGCGATCGAACCCGCCAACCCTCCTCAAAATTCCCCACGAGTGGGGAATTTGGGGGCTTCAAAACTGCTTCAAGAACCGTAGATCGCTCGAATACAAGCGGCGAATATCGTCCATCTGGTGCAGCACCATCGCGAACCGCTCCACGCCAAAGCCTGCGGCAAAGCCCGTATAGATTTCCGGGTCATAGCCAACCGCTTTTAGCACGTTCGGGTCAACCATGCCGCAGCCCAGCACCTCCAGCCAGCGACCGCGCCACTGCACATCGACTTCTGCGGAAGGTTCGGTGAACGGGAAGAAGCTGGGGCGAAAGCGAATCGGCAGATCGCCAAACATTTCTTCCAGGAAAACCTTGATTGTGCCTTTGAGATCGGTAAAGGTCAAACCTTCATCAACGGCCAGAATCTCAATCTGATGAAACACAGCGGCGTGTGTCGCATCAACCGTATCGCGTCGATAGACTCGACCTGGAGCAGCGACCCGAATTGGCGGCTCGTTGTTTTCCATGTAGCGAATCTGCACGGACGAGGTGTGAGTCCGCAGCAAGTTTCCGTCCGGCAAATAAAACGTGTCCTGCATATCCCGCGCCGGATGGTCAGCGGGCGTATTCAGCGCCTCGAAATTGTAGTAGTCCGTTTCCATTTCGGGGCCTTGAGCAACCGTGTAGCCCAAGCCGACAAACACATCCAAAGCCCGATCGATCGTGCTGGTCAACGGATGCGCGTGACCCTGCGATCGAAAAACAGCGGGCTGCGTCACGTCCAGCGTTTCTGAGGCAAGCTGCGCCTCAATTTGTGCGGCTTGCAGTTGCGATCGCGCCTGATCCAGCGCCGCCTGCACCGCTTCCTTCACAACGTTGGCCTGTGCGCCAATCCGGGGGCGATCGATCGCGTCCAGCTTGCCCATGCCGCCCAAAATCTGCGACAGGCTCCCCTTCTTGCCAAGATACTGGATTCGCAGTTGCTCAAGCTGCTCAAGCGTCGTCGTGGCAGCGATCGCGCCCTCAGCGTCTTGCTGCAAGGCGGTCAGTTGAGCTTCAAGCTCGCTCAGGGTCATGGTCATGACAATTCGTTCGCGGTGTTTCTATCAGTGTAAGGATTGGGTGGAGGCGATCGTCGGGGCGAAGCATTCGGCAAATGATTCTGTTGGCAGCACTCAGCGATCGTAAGGCCGAATGCTTCGCCCTCACGGAGGGACTGCTTTTTGCCGATCGAGCCATCTAAAGTAGAGTGGCGTCTTTACCTCACATGATCTGATGAAACTTTTGATTAGTAATGATGACGGAATTTTTTCGCTGGGTGTGCGGACGTTGGCGAATACGCTGGCGGCAGCGGGGCATCAGGTAACGGTGGTTTGTCCGGATCGGGAGCGATCGGCCACAGGGCACGGGTTAACCCTGCACGATCCGATTCGGGTCGATCGCGTCGAGTCAATGTTTCACCCCTCGATTCAGGCTTGGGCTTGTTCGGGCACACCCTCGGACTGCGTGAAGCTCGCCTTGGGCGGATTGCTGGATGGTTTGCCGGATGCGGTGTTTTCGGGCATCAATCACGGGGCGAATTTGGGAACGGATGTGCTGTATTCGGGCACGGTTTCGGCGGCGATGGAAGGCTTGCTGGAGAATATTCCCAGCGTGGCGTTTAGCTTGACGGATCACAAGGCAAGAGATTTTCAGCCTGCGGCGAATTTTGCCCGATCGCTGATCGACCAGATGAAGGAACATCCTTGGCCGCAGCCGA
>JAAUTJ010000060.1 GCA_012031475.1 Leptolyngbyaceae cyanobacterium SM1_3_5
TGTGTGGTATCGATTTACATGCCAACCGTAGAGCGTGGTTCAGAAACGCTGCAAAACACTGTCCGCTTCAAGAATTTAATTCGACAAGCGGAAGCGGAGCTAGAGAAATATGAATTTCGTCCGACGAACACAGGTGAATTTCTTCAACCCGCAATGGATTTGGACAACGATGAATTTTGGCAGCACCAGAGTTCAGGTTTAGCGTTGTTCATCTCAGAAGGATTTTTTCGCTTCTATCAAGTCCCGATCGAAACGATTGAACTGGTGGTCGTGAGCGATCGATTCCACCTCAAGCCGTTAATTCCCCTGCTGAGCAGAGACGATCGCTTCTACGTTCTCACGCTCGGCCAGCGCAATGTGCGACTGCTGGAAGGCAATCGCTACGGCATGACTCGCGAAATTGAAATCGAGGGCTTGCCGAAGGACATAGATGATGCCTTGCAGTATGACGAAACGGCAAAAGATGAACAGCGCAGACAGGGCGGTGGTGCAGGTCGTGCAGCTTTGCAAGGAGGCGGTTCCTATCACGGACAGGGCGGCGAGCGCGAAAACGTCAAGGAAGATTTGCTGCAATATTTCAACCTAGTTGATAAAGCATTGCACGACTTTTTCCGCAATCGTCGATCGCCCCTTGTTCTTGCTGGCGTCAGCTATTTGCTGCCGATTTATCAGGAGGCAAATACATACAATTTCATTGTAGAAAACGGCATTCAACACAATACGAAAGAGCGATCGGCGCAAGAACTCCATGCCGAAGCTTGGACGATCGTGGAGCCACAGTTTGAAGCTGAAAAGCAAAAAGCGATCGATTACTATCACGAATCGATCGCAGCGGGCAAAGGTTCAAACGACTTGAACGAAGTAATTCAAGGTGCATTTTATGGCCGAGTTGAGCAGCTTTTTGTTCCGGTTGGTGTGCAAAAATGGGGACATTTTGATTCGGAAGCAATGGAACTGGAAGTGCATGAAGACGCACAGCCAGGAGACGAGAATTTGCTGAACGCCGCAGCCGTTCAAACCCTGTTTCATGGTGGAATTGTGTATGCGGTTGAGCCGGAAAAAGTACCTGATGATGCTCCGGTTGCTGCCGTTTTTCGCTACTAGTCAATTTGCGATTCTTGGCTGATGAATCACATTTTGCACGGAAGAAGAGCGGCGCTATTTCTGTGAGTTTCATCCTTGCGGCAATAAAAACCGAGGGACGATCGCCCCTCGGTCTTTGTCTTTCAAGACGGACAGTTTCGATCGCTAAAAGGGTGCAGTCAATTTTCGGTATCCGGACATTGAGCGCAGCCTTGTGACCAAACGCCCTCTTCCGTTTCACCGATCTAACCCCTTAAAGAATTCTTTTTCCAGATGGGAGCGGTGTGTTTGAGCGTGTCATCGCAAACTGACAGGCGGCAAACGCTTCTGCCCGATGCGGACAGCCAACCGCAACAAGGACGCTAATTTCCCCAATTCTCAATCGTCCCGTCCGGTGGTGAATCACAACGCGAGTTGTGTCCGGCCAGGTTTGGCGAATTTGAGCGGCGATTTGCTTGAACACTTCGATCGCCATTGGCTCATAGGCTTGATATTCGAGTGCGACAACTGGCCGACCGCCAGTTTGATCGCGCACCATGCCACTCATCAGCACGATCGCGCCATTCGCGCCGTTGTCTGCCAGTCGATACACTTCCTCGATCGAGAGCGGTGCAAAGGTAATTGCAAATTCAGCGGTGGTTGGGTGAGAGAGCAACGAAGTCATAAGCAAATTGATAAGAGCTATTTTTACCTGGAGCCTGTTGGGATTGATGCTTTGATACGAATCATTTTGATGCGAATCATTTAGAGGGCAAATTCTTGAAGCTGATCAATCGAAACAACGCTCAAAGCTTTTTCGTGCGTGGCGGCAAGGACAACGGGCGGCGCAACTCCGGCATCAAGCGCTTCTTTCCAGCGCGAGACACACAAGCACCAGCGATCGCCCGCTTTTAATCCAGGAAAGCCACCTCTTGGCGTACTTAAATCGTTTCCCTGCGACTTTGTGAACTCCAAAAATTCCTGCGTTACCTGGGCACAAACCACATGAGTTCCGGTGTCTTGAATGCCCGTTTCGCAGCAGCCATCGCGATAAAATCCGGTCATTGGAGCGATCGAGCAAATTTCGATCGGCTCTCCCAACACGTTCTTTGTTTCTGTCATAATTGATGCTCCAACTGGTGGTTATTTTTGAGTGAATCGATCGGCAAATATCTGATGTTCTGCGGTTGAAACTCCACTTTGAACCGTTGCTAAAAGTTCAGCTAGATTGCCGTTTAATAGCCCATCAATATCCAGCCATAAACCCGGAAAGATTCGACTACGAATGATTCCATCTGCCTCTGGTTCTAAGTTTGTATAGCGGCCTGATTGTAGTGAAAACCAGTCAAGGCGATCGTCATCTACCTGCCAGACAAGATATTCTTGAACCCCATTGCGCCGATAAACCCTGAGCTTTTCATCCATATCATACGCCGCACTACTCGCTGCCACTTCCACAATCAATTCAGGCGCACCTTCCACATAGCCATCAGCGCTAATTCGAGAAGTTCCGCCAAACTCCGGCTCAATTCGCAGCAAACAATCCGGCTGCGGCTCATTATCAGCATCAAGTCGAACGGTTGCATTATCGGCGATATCGACACCGGGAGTTGCAGCACAATAGACTCCCAACCAGAAGATCATTTGAGCATGAGGTCTACCATGATTCACAATGCGGACGGGAGAGGCCACGTAAACTTTTCCTTCAATTAATTCTGCTTTTTTCACATGCGGCATTGCAGCGTAGCGACACTCAAACTCCGATCGCGTCAAACGATCGCCATTTTCCAGCGGCGGAACTGTGAAGAAAGGTTTAACCATTGGTGGAACTCACAAAGCTATCTCGATCGTGGCTGTCTCGATCATGGCTGTTTCGATCGTAATGTGATTCGGCTGGTTTGAGACGCGATCGCACCAACTCAAAATTGCTGGAAATTTCTTGAGGGAAAAACCGCCTTGCGGCGCGACATGGGTGTAAGCATAAAGGGCGATGTCAGCAATTGTGTAGCGATCGTTCACTAAGAAAGGATGATCTTTCAAGCGTTTTTCTAACACTTCCAAAGCCGCGTATCCGGGTGCTTGCTTTTCTTGAAGTGCTTGCTGTTTCTGTTTAGCAAAACCATGTCTGAGCCAAAATCTCGAAGTGGCGATAAACGGTTCATGGCTGTATTGCTCAAAGAAAAGCCACTCAAACACGCGAGCGCGATCGAACTTATCTTCAGGCAAAAACTCAGTTCCTTCGCTCAGATAAATCAAAATTGCATTTGATTCTGATAGATACAATCCTGGTTCTACTTCAAGAACGGGAATGCGACCGTTTGGGTTGATGGTGAGAAAGTCCGGCGATCGCGTTTCGCCCTTCAAAATATCTTTTTCAAGATGCTCAAACGGAATGCCAAGCTGAGTTAGCAACAGCCGCACTTTGTAGCCGTTTCCCGAATCGTAATAGTCGTACAGCCGCATCATTTTTTCTTTTTCTTGCCCTTCTTTTTGTCGCTCTTTTCAGGTTCTTCAGTACGATCGATCGCGCCATCCACCAAATTATTAAACCCGTAAACTTCTCGACTGCCCGCAAGTGCAACCAGGGTGACTTCACGTTCGTCTCCCGGTTCAAATCGAACCGCAGTTCCAGCCGGAATATCGAGTCGCATTCCTCTCGCTTGATTGCGATCGAAACTCAAGGCCTGATTCACTTCAAAGAAATGAAAATGGGAGCCGATCTGGATGGGGCGATCGCCTGTGTTGGCAACTTTTAATGTGAGGGTCGATCGACCTGCGTTCAGTTCGATTTCGCCATCTTCAACAAACATTTCACCGGGAATCATAGTCAAGCTCCAGCTTACAAACTAGCGGATTGGATCGTGAACGGTAACCAGTTTTGTGCCGTCGGGAAAGGTGGCTTCGACCTGGACTTCATGCACCATTTCGGAAATGCCTTCCATGACGTCTTCGCGAGTTAAAAGCGTGGTGCCGTAGGTCATTAAGTCGGCTACTGTGCGGCCTTCGCGTGCGCCTTCGAGGATGGCGGCAGAGATGTAGGCGATCGATTCAGGATAGTTCAGCTTCAGCCCTTTGGCTTTGCGACGTCACCGTAAAAAGGGCGGCAGTGAAGATGAGGAGTTTGTCTTTTTCTTGGGGCGTAAGCTGCATAATTTGCGGAGTTCAGGTGTGAATTTTAGCGCAATTAAGTTTAGCAGGGGAAGCAGGTAAAGGTAAAAAGCGAACGGAATAAAATTCGCATCGGTGCTGAGAATTGTGGCGGGAACCAGCCCAGCAATATTCCAGGGAATCAGCGGCGAAATTACTACTACTGTATTTTCCAGGTCGATCGCCAAGTTTGATTTATCTGTTTCGTTTTCTTTATATTTCGATCGCACAAGTTGCTGTGTGAGCAAAATCGCGATCGTCTGCGTACAGCCAAACGCTGCTGCTCCGGTTCCGATCGCACAAACGCCCAAGAATCGATCGCTTTGGGTGCGGATGCGATCGAGCCAGCGTTCCACCCGTCCCAACACCTGAGTTCCCGCAAAATTCCGGCGAAGGCAGTCGAAATAATCACAACGATCGTCACCCGTATCATTGATAACAATCCGCCGCCTGTCAAGATTTCCTGAAGAAATGAAGCTTCTTCGAGCCGAAATCCAATCGCAGCAAATTTCGCTAATTCAAAGAGTGAATACTGCTGTTTGGTTAAGGCAATAACTGAGGCGACGGCAATGCTGACGATCATCGATCGCTTCACTTCCACTTGCAGAAAAGCCAGAATCAAAATCGCCGCAGCGGGTAACAGTTCAATCCAGCCAATCTGGAAGAGGCGATCGATTTCTGCTGCAAACTTTTGATCAATTTGGGCGGTTGGGCTGAGCAGTGAAAAAATAGTGTAGAGGGCGATCGATAAGCTTAAAGCAAGCAGCGAAGTTCGCCACATTCTTTTGACGTTTCTGTATAGATTTGTCTCAGTGATGCTAGCGATCAAATTAGCGCTTGAAGACATGGGAGAGCAGCGATCGCCAACATAAGCTCCTGCAATAATTGCGCCCGCAACAAGATGTAAATTCATGTCGCTGCTGCTTGCCATAATCATTAAGGCAATGCCGATCGTGCTGACCGCTCCAAACGATGTGCCGATCAGCAGCGAGACGAAACTGGTTAGTAGAAATGCAGCCAGAATGAAAAATTTTGGATGAATGAATTGAATGCCGTAGTAAACGATCGCGGGCACGGTTCCCGCTGCCATCCAAACGGCTGTCACCATGCCGATAATCAGCAGAACGCTAAAGACCGAAACTGACTTTTTACTGCCTTGAAATGCCATCAGCAGCAGACTTTTGAAAGAAAATCCACGTCGAATCAGCAGCAGGATAAAAATAATCATTGCTGCTAGTAGCGGGTAGGCGACGAAGATGCCTTGGCGAGTACTGATTAAAAGGAGGATAAAGGAAGACGCGATCGCAATCAACAAATCCATTTGTGCTGTTATTTCAAACTTTTTCTAGTGTAGAAACATCGATCGAATCAATCAAAAGATTAGATTCACTGCTTTTATCTAAAAAATCGATAGATAATTGCTTAACCACTTTTATAAGCTGAAGTTCAAACGGGGTTTACGGGACATGGGCGAAAGCAAAGTGAAAATTTCTCAACTGCAAGCGCTAGCCGCGATCGCCAACTTGGGCAGCTTTAGCGAGGCCGCTTTGGAGCTTGAGCTTTCGCAATCCACAATCAGCCACTCGATCGCTAGCTTGGAAGATGCGATCGGCGTGGTTCTGCTGGCACGGGGTCGGCATGGGGCGACGCTGACGCCGGAAGGGGAGCAGCTTTTGCCGGATGTGCGGCAGATTTTGCAACTGCTGGACGGGATGCAGCAAAAGGCGCAAAATTTGCGGGATTTGCAGGATGGACAGGTGCGACTGGCCGCAGTTCGCAGCATTGCCACGCATGTTTTGCCGATCGCGATCGCTCGATTTCGGCAGAAATATCCGCGCTTGACGGTGACGATTGCGGAGTGCGATCGCTTCCTCGAAGTGGAGCAGGCGTTGCGGGAAGGGCGGGCAGAAGTCGGGTTTACCTCGCTGCCGACGCTGCCGGAATTTGAAGCGCGAGAATTGTTTCGTGACGAATTTGTTGCCTTGCTGCCGCCAGATAGTTTGGCTGCGGATGCTGATTTGACTTGGCCGCAGTTGGTGAATTTTCCGATGGTGATGAATCAGCGCAATTTGCTTCACAACAAAATGGTGCATGACCATCTGGCAACGTTTGGCTATCACCTGAACGTGAATTACAACGTGCGGGAAGATTCGACGATTTTGGGCATGGTGCAGCAAGGATTAGGCGCGACGATCATTCCCCGGCTGTCAGCAGAACCGATTCCCGATCGCGTCCAAGTTCGCCGTTTGCCCGTCCCACTGGAACGAATTATCGGTGTGATTACGGTTGCGGATGCACTGCTGGCGCGATCGGTTTTTGCCTTTTTGGATGTGCTGAAATTGGATGTACTGAAACAGCCACCTCTCACCTTCCACCCGATCGCCCAACCCTAACGATCGATCGCTTCAACTAGCCCATCGATCGCAACGATGCTGTCGATTTGGCTGATCACGGTGGACAGCAAAACCTGGATCGAACTGCCGTCGGCTCGCTGAAGTTCAACCTCTTGCTGGGTTTCGGGCGATTGAGCGATCGCGACAAACGGCAGGAGACTTTCGGCCTGTTCGATCGAGTCTGTGCCCAACAGTTTCAGCAAGGCGGAATTGGCCTCTATTAATTTTCCGCTGGTGTCAATGCGAAAAAACGCCGATCTTCAGACGTTCCAGCAAATTGCGGAAGCGAATTTCTTGTAGTTCGGCTTTGATTTGCGCTTGAGTGCGATCGATCGCGGCTGCAAGGGCGATCGGGACACGGGCGTAGCGGCTGGGAATTTTCAAAATGTAATCGTCCAGGCCAATTTTCATCGCTTCGACGGCGATTTCCTCGGTTCCCGTGTTGGTGAACATGACGACAGGACAGCGAGGATAGCGACTTTTGATCAACTGCAAGACATCGATTCCGGTTGTCCAGCGCAGTTGAAAATCCGTCACGACGGCATCAAACTCCCCTTGCGCGATCGCTCGTGTTAAATCGCCGCTGCTGTAGATTTCACGAATTTGCGGCTGATCAAAATGGCGCTGAAGTTCGCGAATCACCAGGACGCGATCGCTGGGATTGTCGTCAATTACTAAAATCCGAAGGGCTGTCATGCAATTCTACTGTCTGGGTTGGAACGGCTTTTGGCAGCGCCACCGCAAAGCAGCTTCCCTAACCAAGCTGAGACTCCACCCCGACGCGCCTGCCCATGCGATCGATGCCCTTGCGGACGATCGCCAAGCCGATTCCCGTTTTTGGATAAGTTTCAGCGCCGTGTAGCCGCTCAAAGGCGCGGAAAGTTTGCTCTTGATGTTCTGGGGCGATGCCGATGCTGTTGTCTGCAACTTCCAATGGTATCCAATCGCACTCTTTTTGTTCATCTGTTTGAGAGCAAATTCCAATTTCATGTTGCAATTTCATGTTGCAATTTGCGGCTCGACAAGTTTGATCGCGTTGCTGATTAGATGTGCCACCACTTGCACGAGCGTCGATCGATGCGCCAAAACTTACCCCTACGGATCTGACTCATTTTTTAGTTCGATCAATCTGATTTAATTTCACCAAATCTGTATTTCACCCAATCTGTTGATGCTTCTTCAAAAAATCGATCGAACCCGCTGATAAAACGTGTTCCCAATCACCTTTGAAACTTCTTTAAGCTGCAATTAAATCTTTTGCTGCTTGACGTTAATTTACGGGTAGTCATTTCTTAATGCCCTCCCGGTAAATTCTTATTGTCGGATGCACTCGGCTTATCCACCTTCGGCAATAAGAAAGTAGCAGGCATAATGCCGAAACAAAAAATAATTACGGTGTCGATCGCTCCATCAAAACCGCGCTATCGATGGCTTGGTTTTGCAAATTGGCGGTTTACTGGCGCTTTTCATTCCTGCACTGCTTGTCCATCAGAAATTCAACTCTCACGCTCAGCAGTCGATGGCGATCGCCCGCCACCCACCCCAATCGCCAAGCCTACGATCGCGTCCGCCTGTCCTCTCCAGAACAATGGCGATGGAAATTCGATCGCACAATTGCTGCACCATTCCAGCGTAAAAACTTTGCTGTCTGCGGCTCCCGTTGCCTTTCCAAATCTACACGGGCGATCGCGGCTCGCTAAAGTTCCGGTGATGATGTATCACGATGTTTTGCCTCAACAAAAGGTCTATTTTGACACAACCGAACAGCAGCTTAAACGCGACTTTGAATTCATTCGAGAAAATGATTTAACGCCGATTACGCTAGAGCAGCTTGTGGTGCATTTGCGGACGGGATTGCCGCTGCCGGAAAAGCCAATTTTGCTTACTTTTGATGATGGCTATGCGAGTCACTATCAGTTTGTTTATCCGCTGCTGAAAGAATATGGTTATCCGGCAGTATTTTCGATTTTCACAGGCAAATTAGACGGCGAAATTGTTGGGCGATCGACGGTCAGTTGGGAGCAGGTGCGCGAAATGGCTGCCGATCCGCTCGTGACGATCGCGGCGCACACCGTCACGCATCCCTCAAACCTGACGCTGGTTTCCAATGCTCAGCTTCAGCGCGAAGTGGTGGAATCCAAGCGAATTCTTGAAACGCAATTGGGAATACCAATTCGCTATTTCACTTATCCCGAAGGCTATTACGACGATCGAGTCGCGCAAGCGGTGGCCGCTGCCGGATACGATGCTGCCCTGACAATGGACAAAGAAACGATCGGGCGCTTCGCTGGGGAATCGGAAAGTCTGCTGGCGATCGATCGTTTTGGTTCGCCCAACCTGCAAACCGTCGCGTCGCAGGCGTGGGGCGGTTCACCTGCACCATTGCGAGCATTGGGATTTAACTTTGCCCAGTCGATCGAGCGGCAAGAAGTGGAGGTGGATGGCGTCCTGCTGCTGCTGGCGACGGGCGGCAAACCCGCGACGATTTTGGCCGACAGTCGCTATCAGGTCGGTGAAATTTTGGCAAAAACCGAGGCGATCGCTGGAGTGCCTGGAGCCTTTTTCTCAATGGAAATCCTCGATTCCAACGACATGATCGGTCCTGTCCTCAGCCAAAGCACCCGACAGTTTGTTCCCAGCAGAACCGGAATGCTGCCCCGGCTGGTTGGCAGACCGCTGGTCTTGATCAGTCCCAGTGCCGTGAGGTTTGTGCCGTTTGCGGGCGATCGCCACAACACGCTGGCAGGATTTCAAGCCGAACTGTCGAATGTCACCGATGGCTTTGTGGCCGCTGCCCGACTGGTGAAAGATGGAGAACCGCAGCCTGCCAGCAGTTTCGGAACGCTGCCGAATTCTGAAGACCGTAGACAGCGCAGCTTTTGGGGCATTAACGCCAGCGGACAACCTGTCATCGGCATCACGAACGAGCGACTCGATGCGGTTGCGATCGGCGTTCTGCTGGCAAAAGCCGGATTTCAAGATGCCGTCATGCTTGACTCTGGTGCCAGCACCTCAATGGTTTACGAAGGTGAATCGCTTGTCGGCTTCATCCCGCGTCCCGTGCCGCATGTCGTCGCGCTGATGCCGCCGCTCAACTGTGCGATCGCTGCCTCGCAGCTTCCTCGTACCCCATAGCATCCCACTTTCCTAGCATCCCGGTTCTGGAGTTGCTTCTGAGCGAGGCGATCGCACCAGCGCTCTAAATCTCAAACGGATCGACGTTGTAAGTGTTCCATTTGCCCTGAAAGCGCTCGGCCACACCGGGACGAACGACAAACTTCGGCGGCGTTCCGGGCTTCACGTCAATTCGCAAAAACGAATAGGGACGACGACGAAACGATCCTTGGCCGTTGCGTCCCACAAACAGCTTCGATCGCGCCACCATCCGGCCATCTTCCATCAGGTCTGCGCCTTCTTCACGCTGTCGCCTGAGACTGTAGCCGCTGCCGCCGCAAACCAACCAGTTCATGTTGGAATCGGCGTGTCTGGTGTCTGCGGTGCGGAGATATTCCAAGCAGTGCGCGTGACCGTTCAAGACTAAATCAACCAGAGGTCGATCGCCCGCTAGCTTTTCAACTTCAATCGACACGGCATCCAGGACGCGCCTGAGCCGATGCCGAATCGCCAGCGTTTGCGCCTGATACCATTTGGTCGCCTCAGTGACGTAGGGCGGATGGTGAAAGAAAATGACGCGACCGCGCACGTCAGGATTTTGCCATGAGGCGATCAGACGGTCTTTGAGCCAGTCAAGCTGTTCGGTGTCCACCGTGACCTCGCGATCGCTTTTCATCTGCTTCTCGATGTCGTTTCGCATCTCCTCAAGCTGCTGAATTTTCGCTTGAATGTCATCCAGGCGATCGGCTTCTTCCGGCACGTCCGGATTGAACTTCATCGATTCGGCCATCAGCACTTGCTTTTCGCCGTCCAGTTCAGCAACTCGCGCTTTAAGCCGCTCCATATCCTCGTCCGACTCGATCCGGTCTGGGTCGTTGAACGTGTTGGAGTCGATCGCAAAAAAATCCACGCCGCCGCAGCAAAAAGTGTAGTAGCGATTTGGCAGGCGGGTAAAGCTTCCCGGTTCATAGCGCAAACAGCGGCCTGTCTCGGTTTGGGCAGTGTAGTGACGATCGAGATGGCGCTCTAGCTCTCCCGGCAACAGGAAGCGATCGAGCGAGTCGATAAAGGCGCGAGTGTAGGCTTTGCCCTGTTCCGAGCCGTGCCAGCCAATGTCAAAGTCAAGGCGCGATCGCAGCAAATAGCGAAGCGGCTGCGCGGCCTGTGCTAAAACTCCGTAGGCCAGCGGCAGATCATAGTAGTCGTGATTGCCGGGAACCGGAAGAAACGGCTGGTTAAACACCATTTGGTCGTAGCGAATCTGCTTTGGATTGTCGCCGCTGACCAGAAATTCGCGATAGGGTTCGATGAAGTTGCTGGGATAGTATTCGCTCGACCCGACCAGATAAATTACGTCTCCGGTGTGCAGCACAAACTGAGCCGCATCGCGCTGTTCCAGCATCAATTCGGCAATCCGTCGCTGGGGATTGTGGCCTCGGTGTCCGCCCGATCCGCTGTCACCCACGACGAGGAAGGAGAATTCGGGATCGTCAGTGGCGTTGTCCAGCACCAGTCGCGTTTGGTCGATGCCACGATCGCGCAGAACCGGATCTTGCCAGCGGACGCGCTGACGCATTTTGCGAATTTTAAGAGCGATCGGCGGATCGGTAACAAATTCCATTGTTAAAGGCTTTTCGATCGCGAATGAACGTTCCCTTCAACTATAAATCTGCCTGACGCTGCTAGCGATACAGCTTAAGTTACAGACCGCTCCTTCTTTAGATAGAAAGGCTGACTCTGGCACGACCTATTTGTATCGCTGATTACATCGCGGGAATTTCGGCTAGCAGTGCTTCCCCGGAAAGAATCAGGCTGTCATCAATGACGGTCAACTCTTTGATATGCAAAATCATTCCTTCCAAGCCGAGATAAGGCGACTTCAGCAGATCTTGCGCTTTTTGCATCAGCGCGATCGTAAACGGAATCGTCACGCCCTGACCGGGCTGGCAGTCAAACGATTCGAGCAATGGCGGCTGATTTCCCTGACGCGGACAGCAGACCGCCGTAAAACTCGTTGGCCGTATCCCATCGGGATAGTGCGCCAGCATCGTGCCGCTAAACCGCATTTTTCCAGGCACACTCAAATCGATCGCCAGCGGCGGCTGCATCTCGATCGGAATCGTCACACCCTCGACGACGAGATCGATCGCGGCCAGCTTACTCTGCACAAAGTCGGAATTCATGGCGCGATTCAGATCATCGCTGGTCAGCACCATTCGCGCCTGAGCGTTCAGCGGCTCTTTGAACTTCACCTGACCCAACAGGGCACTGAGCGGATTGATCGCCAGTCGATCGGTTCTAAGCGCCATCTGCTCAACGCGCACGTCCGGTTGCAGGACAACGCCTTTCCCGTCGATCGCTACCGAATCGGCTTCGCCCTGTGCCACTTTCAGCAAGTCGGTGTGAACTTCGACGTTGAGCGCTTCAGCCGTTTCAATCTGGGTGGAAAGGCCAAGTTCGATCGCTTGAGAAATCACCTGTTCGTCTGGCCGCAAGTCTGACATTGCCTTTGTTCCCGTTCATCACCTGCCACTGTAGTCAATGCTGCAATGGCAAGTCTCTATATTGCGGCAGAAGTTGATGATCGCCCGTGCTGACTTCGGGTTGCGGCTATGCTAGGAAGCAACGATCGAGGCGACTATTCCAGCGACAAGTCCACTATGCGAAATCCCCTGAGACGACTTCAGCACTTTCCCTGGCTTGCCCTCAGCCAAGCCGCCGCCGTTGCCACTGTACTCGATACGCTGCTGGCGATCGGCCTGGGTGGCGTTCCGGCGATTCGGCAGGTGGCGATCGTGCTGCTGCATCCGACGTTGGCCGCATTTACGATCGTCGGATTTGCTTTTGTGATGGGCGCGATCGCCGTCCAATCATGGAGTACTTCCATCGCCACATCTTCTTAAATGTCGGCGTCCTCTGGGCGCTGGTGCTGTGCGTCATGCTCAGCCTGCTGCTCAAGTCTTTATTGCTTCCGACCTTGCTCTCCGGCCAACTCGCCCTCGTTGGCATTGCGCTGGGTGTCTTCTGGAAGGGTCGGCGCTACTGGCGGTAGAAATACTCAAAATAGAAGCACTTAAAGCATATCAGCGCAATTTGGTAAAGAATATTTCAATAAATGTTTGCAGACCGCACACGCTTTTGGCCAACATCGCTGCGCATGACCATAATTGAATGCGTAGAGAATTTGCGCATGCGAGCTCTCCATCAACTATATCCGCATTTGGTCCGTTCAACAAATCCAAACATCTCAGCGCGTATCGAAATTTACACGAAAGAACAGACGGAAGCATCAACACTTCAAACGCGCCAATTTAATGGAGTCCAATTAGAAGACTCCC
>JAAUTJ010000061.1 GCA_012031475.1 Leptolyngbyaceae cyanobacterium SM1_3_5
CAGCACGGCCTGAAGCTGATTTTGCGTTTGCTGCAAATCGGCTTTGATTCGCTCTTGTTCTGGCGCGAGCGATCGGCCTCGCACCGCCACGCCGATCGCTCGTCGCTCGACGATCATCGGCTCAAATGTGGCGCTCAGTGCTGCCAATTGCGCTGTGAAAGCCGTACCTTGGAGGGCGCGATTGTAGCAGGTGATCCAGGGCGATCGCGCTTCAAATGGCAAACAGTTCACCAGATCCAATCCGGCGATCGGTGAGATTGCATACGCGGCCTCGAACCATTGCTGAAAGGCGGCGTTGCCTGCAACCAGACGATAGCCAGAATCGATCGACCACAGCGCTTCTGACGCCAGATTGGTCAGCGCCAGCAAGTGAGCGGACAAAGCGACTGAGGCAGATGAATTGTGAGGGTCATCGGATGCAACAGCCAGCGAAATGTTCATGCGAGTCGATCGAGTAGTGAGAACAAGCGGATAAAAAATTGGGCAAACCCGTGAGATGAGCAATGCGCCGCTAGCGAAACTCGATCGCTGCACGGGCGGATTGCTGAAGGAGATGAAGTTTTGTGAAGCAATTTTTTATAAAGCATTTGATTAATTTTTCGTGATGCGAACCGAAAGTCCGGATAAATGCGGTGAGGACAGGAGTGGAAAAACTCCCAAAGTCAAGCAATTTGTGGGCAAGTAAGGGATGTCACATCTTTGATCTCCTTGATTTTACTTAGGAGTTTCTACTGAACCGGAAGGCGAATGTGTAAATTCTTGATGAGTTTCTGGTGGAGATTTTTGAAGCTGCAAAAAACAAGCAGGGTGATTCATGAACGGTTAACATTTATGAAGGCGATCGATCGGCCATTTTCCATCTGGGAGACTCCACTGTCATGCTGCGACTCGAACATATTAGTAAAATCTATCCGACGGGCGAAGTTCTCAAGGATGTCAGTTGGGAAGTGAAGGCGGGCGATCGGATCGGGCTAGTCGGCGTCAACGGAGCCGGAAAATCGACGCAGCTTAAAATCATTGCCGGAGAGATGGAGCCGACCAGCGGCGAAGTGATTCGTCCCAACAGCCTACACATTGCCTATCTCACCCAAGAGTTTGAGGTCGACCCGACTCGCACCGTTCGGGAAGAATTCTGGCGAGCCTTCGGGGAAGCCAATCGCGTTCATGAAGCGCTGAGCGAAGTGCATCGGCAGATGGAAACGGCAGACGCGACAGAACTCGATCGCCTGATTCACCGCATGGACAAGTTTCAGCGCCAGTTTGAAGGCATGGACGGCTATGGACTGGAAGCGCGAATCGAGAAAATTCTGCCGGAATTGGGCTTTGAGGCGGAAGATGCCGATCGACTGGTGAGCGCCTTCAGCGGCGGCTGGCAGATGCGGATGAGTTTAGGAAAAATTCTCTTGCAGTCGCCGGATTTGCTGCTGCTGGACGAACCGACGAACCATCTCGATTTGGAAACGATCGAATGGCTGGAAATCTACCTGAAAGGCTTAACCACGCCGATGGTGATTGTCTCTCACGACCGGGAATTTCTCGATCGACTCTGTACGCAAATTGTCGAAACCGAACGCGGCGTTTCTAGTACTTATCTCGGCAACTATTCCGCTTATCTGGCTCAGAAAGAAGAAGCAAAACTCGCGCAACTAAGCGCCTTTGAACGGCAGCAGAAAGAACTAGAAAAACAGCAGGCGTTTGTCGATCGATTCCGGGCGAGTGCGACGCGCAGCACCCAAGCGAAAAGTAGAGAAAAGCAGTTAGAAAAAGTCGAGCGGATTGAAGCTCCGACTGGTGACGTGCGATCGCTGCAATTTCGCTTTCCTCCGGCTCCGCGCAGCGGGCGGGAAGTCGTGGAGATCAAAGATTTGACTCATGCTTATGGCGAAAAGATTTTGTTTTTGGGGGCGGAGTTGCTGGTGGAGCGGGGCGATCGGATTGCCTTTGTGGGACCAAACGGAGCCGGAAAATCGACTTTGCTGCACCTGATGATGGGCATGGAGCAGCCGACCGAGGGCGCGGTGATGTTAGGAAACCATAACGTGATCCCCGGCTATTTTGAACAGAATCAGGCGGAAGCATTGGACTTGAAAAAGTCGGTGATGGACACGATTCACGACGAAGTGCCGGACTGGACAAACGAAGAAGTTCGGACGCTGCTCGGACGATTTTTGTTCAGCAGCGATACGGTCTTTAAGTCGGTTGCAGCCCTCAGCGGCGGAGAAAAAGCGCGGCTTGCACTGGCAAAAATGCTGCTGCGTCCGGCCAATCTTTTGATCCTCGATGAGCCTACGAATCACCTGGATATTCCCGCAAAGGAAATGCTGGAGTCGGCCATTCAAAACTACGATGGCACGGTGATTGTCGTCTCACACGATCGCTACTTCATTTCGCAAGTCGCCAACAAAATTGTTGAAGTTCGCGATGGAGAATTGCGGCTGTTTCGCGGCGACTATCACTATTATTTAGATAAGCTGGCGGAGGAACAAGACAAAGCCAAGCTGGAAGCGATCGAAGCGGAAAAAGCGGCCAAAGCTGCTGCCAAGCGAGACAAGCAAAAGCAGAAAGAAAAGGCCAGAAAAGCTTAATCGCGTTTTGGATCGAATTCTGTGGGTGGTGGACATCACCCCTCTCGCTCCGGGCTTCGATGCTATTATTGCTGAGAAAAACTTCTACACAATCGAAACAAGGGCTATCCACATGGCACAACCGCCAGTTTCTCCTGTGGTGCTGGTGATCTTAGATGGTTGGGGATATCGAGAAGAGACGGACGGAAACGCCGTTGCTGCGGCAAATACGCCCGTGATGGACAGTCTGTGGTCTGCATATCCTCACACTTTGATTCGCACATCGGGCAAAGATGTCGGTCTGCCAGATGGACAGATGGGCAACTCCGAAGTTGGACACCTCAACATCGGCGCAGGGCGCGTCGTGCCGCAAGAACTCGTCCGGATCACCGATGCGGTTGAAGACGGCTCGATTTTGCAAAATCGGGCACTGCTGCAAACCTGCGACAAAGTGCGCCACTCGTCGGGCAAGCTGCACCTGATCGGCCTGTGTTCGGATGGCGGCGTTCACTCGCACATCAGCCATCTGCGCGGCCTGCTTCAGCTTGCCAAAGCGCAAGGCATCTCGGAAGTTTGCATCCATGTCATTACGGATGGCCGTGATACGAAGCCGACGGATGGCATTGAAGCGATCGCCACCATCAACCGATACATCACCGAAATTGGCGTCGGCCAAATGGTGACAATGGGCGGACGCTACTTTGCAATGGATCGCGATCATCGCTGGGATCGCGTCCAGCAGATGTACGAGGTGATTACGACAGACGGTGAGGGCGCAGGCAAATCCGCAACCGAAATTCTGCAAGCCGCCTACGCCGAGGGCACAACCGACGAATTCATTCCGCCCGTCCGTCTTGCGCCCGGAGCGATCGCCCCCCATGATGGCGTAATTTTCTACAACTTCCGACCCGATCGCGCCCGCGAACTGACGCAGGCTTTGATCGATCCGGATTTTAAGGGCTTCGATCGCAATCTGATCGCTCCGATCGCCTTTGCCACGTTTACCCAATACGACCCCAACTTTCCGGTTGCCGTCGCCTTTGAGCCGCAAAACCTCGACAACATCTTGGGTCAGGTGATCGCCCAGCATAAACTCAAGCAGTTCCGCACGGCAGAAACCGAAAAATACGCCCACGTCACCTACTTCTTCAACGGCGGCATCGAAGACCCGTTCCCCGGTGAAGACCGCGAACTCGTGCAAAGTCCGATGGTGGCAACTTACGATCGCGCTCCCGCCATGTCCGCCGCCGCCGTTACCGAGGTTGCAGTTAAAGCGATCGAGCAGCAAATCTATTCGATGGTTGTGATCAACTACGCGAATCCCGATATGGTCGGCCACACCGGACGGATGGACGCGACCGTGAAAGCGCTGGAAACGGTCGATCGCCAGCTAGGTCGCCTCCTCGACAGCATCATCCGAGCGGGCGGAACCACGATCATCATTGCGGATCACGGCAACGCCGAAGTCATGTTCGATGAGCAGGGCAACCCCTGGACGGCACACACGACCAATCCGGTTCCGTTCATCCTCGTGGAAGGCGAAAAGCGCAAGATTCCTGGTCACGGAACGGACGTGAATTTGCGATCGGATGGCCGCCTGTCCGACATTGCCCCGACGATTCTCGACATTTTGCAACTGCCGCAGCCTGAAGAAATGACGGGTCGATCGATGATCGTTCCGGTCGAATTCGACGTTCGCGCCAATCGCACCCCGGTTCGCCTCTCTCTCTAGGCGATTTGGATGTGAAAGAATAGACCTATTGCACCTTTTGGATTCCCGTGACGTTGAGACTATGACCCTGACAACCATTCTTCAAGTAATTTGGGCGATCGCCGCTGTCGGCCTGATCGTCCTGGTGCTGCTGCACAGTCCCAAAGGCGACGGCTTGGGCGGCTTGGGCGGACAGGCGCAACTGTTCACCAGCACCAAAAGCGCCGAAACCACTCTCAATCGCGTCACCTGGACGCTGACCGTTTGTTTATGGGCTTGACCGGTGATTCTCAGTGCGGGCTGGCTGGCGTAGATGGCTGCGCGGGTCTAGATTGCTGCGCGGGTCGATCGCGCTGGTCGCCTCCCTTTCCCTGAGCCTGCTGCTTCCCGTTCACGCGCAAGAGTTATCCTTTGATCCCGCGCCGCGATCGAGTGAAATCGCACCGAACCCGCAGGTGCATCCGCTTCCCGCTTCACTCGATCGCTGGCAACCGGAAGATCAAAGCGACTACTTTGAGCAGATTGAACCGATCGCAGCGGGCTACTTGGTTTGGTCGCGCTTTCCGATTCGCGTCTTTGTCGAACCGTCCGATCGATCGAACTGGGCGACTGCCGTGCAGCGAGCGATCGCGCAGTGGACTGCGTATTTGCCGCTAGAGCAGGTCGATCGCGCTGAAGCTGCCGATATCGCAATTTGGAGCAGAACGCCGCCCTTGCAGTGGAACGGCGGAGAATTGGGACGGGCGCGATCGGCAGAGACGCGGTTTGAAGTGGGAATCGATCGATCCCGCGATCCCGCAATTTTGTCACACCGCTTGCAAATTTGGCTCAGACCCGACCAGAGCGCGACCTACCTGGAAGCTGCCGCCCGCCATGAACTCGGTCACGCCTTGGGAATTTGGGGACACAGCTTGGAGCCGACTGACGCGCTGTATTTTTCTCAGGTTCGCGATCCGGCTCAATTTCGGCCAGAGATGTGAACACGCTGAAGCGAATCTATCAGCAGCCGACGCGATTGGGTTGGGCAGTGGGGCGATCGGTGGACAGCCCCCTAAATCCCCCACGAGTGGGGGACTTTGAATCCTCAATCTGGGCAATTTCAAGCAGCATTTGATTCAGGCAAGCGGTCTATTGACGGCTGCATTGACGGCTGCATTGACGGCTGCATTGCTTTAGCGAGATTGAATTTTGCTGCGATCGAACAGCCACGCCACACCTGCACCGATCGCCTCGGCCAAAACGCTAATCAGCCGATAGAGGGCAACCAAGCTGAGAATTACCGCAGGAGGCAGCAGGCCATTGAGCAGGGCGATCGCGGTGGCTTCAAACACGCCTAAGCCTCCGGGCGCACCGGGAATCACCAGTCCCAGCAGCCACGCCCAGCTAAATGCACCGAGCAAACGCGGAATTTTCTCAGGATCAAAGCGGGTGAGGGCAAGCAGCGTCAGCAAAAATCCACAGCCTCGCAGCAGCAGAAAACCCAGTTCGCCCAAGAAAGGCCGCAGCGGATAGTGTTGCAGTTGCCACTGTTCGCGCCATTGTTCGCCTGTGCCTTTCGATCGCTGCAAACGACTCAGCAGCGGGTTGAGGCAGCGGGGATGCACGATCGCCAGCCCAATCGCCAAGCTCAACAGTGACCCCGCCCAATGGGTGACATTGCCGATCAAAGCGACCACCAAGGCTGCAGTTGCCATCAGCAGCGGCTCCATCAAGACGCTCAGCGTCGCGGCAGCGATCGGAATTCCAGCGGATTTTGCAGCCGAAATGCGGCCATAAAAATGCCAAACGTTTCCGGGTAAATATTTGCCAATGTTGGTTTTCAAGTAGGTTTTGATTCCCCACCCAACGGAAGCGGACTGCTTCAGGTCTTGCAGAATCCAACTCCAAACACAGCCCGCCCCAAAATGTGCGCGACGATCGTAACCAGCAGCGCGATCGCCAGCAGTCCGATCGCCGATCGATCCAGCCGAATTGCCGCAACTTCTTGAGCGTGACGGCGCAGCACTTGCGCAAAAAAAACAGCGTTGTCCCCAGAATGAGCCAGCGCAGGTAGGGGCTTGAGACGAGTGACGATCGGCATCATGAGCAAGCGGGCGATCGAGACGGATAGAAACTAGTTAAATCAGGAACTGCACTCACAAGAGCGAGCTAGATCTTTAGGTAGGATGCTATTCTCATAATTCTTAAAGTTTACATCTGTTAATTTCACTATTTTGTATTAATCTCATGAGATATCATAGCAGCGAAACTCACAAATGGAAGATTAAGTATGCGATTACTAATGGTGCAGTATGCTGGCGATTATGGAGAAGCGGTAAAGCGATTCTCTAGCGGCGGCAGTGAAACTTATTATGCTCAGAAATATTCTGTTGATTTGGTGGCTGAAATTGCCAAACAAACGGAAGAAACAGGGGTGCTTTGCTGTATGACTCCTGCTCCGTATAATGAAATGCTAAATAACGGTGTACGGGCGATCGGTGCGGGTTTTCAGCAATTAATCGATTCCAACACCTTGATTCGATTAATTGCTGCTCAAAACCAACGCATCTCGTGATAACAACGCCAATTCGAGCCGTGTTGAAATGGGCGATTCGAGACAAAATTCAAACTGCTGTGATGCTAGCAGACTCATTTGTCAACAAAGATTTACGCAGTCGAATTCGAGATTTTCGCCTGTCACAATTGCTCAATCACGATCGCATCGCTTGGGTTGGAAATCATGGCATCAGCTCTTCTTTAACGCTGCGTCAAATCGGCGTGAAACCCAGCAAAATTATTCCTTGGGATTGGCCTGCAATCATCACTCCAGCAGCATTTTCACCCAAGCAATTGCCTGGTGAAGCGACTCGAAATGTGATTTTTGTCGGTGCGCTATCCGAGGCAAAAGGTTTGGGGGATGTACTAGAGGCGATCGCGAAGCTGAAATCTCAAAACAACCGAATTCACCTTAAAGTGGCAGGTAAAGGCGAGCAAGAATACTTTGTCAATCGAGTGCGCCAGCTTGGAGTTGGAGATGCGGTCGAGTTTCTAGGACTTGTGCCACACGATCGAATTGTTCACTTGATGAATGCAGCAGATGCGGTCATTGTTCCGAGCAGACACGAATACGCAGAAGGCGTTCCGATGACGATCTATGAGGCGCTTTGTTCACATACGCCGATCGTTGCTTCTGACCATCCCATGTTTAGAAATAATTTGAAAAATGAAGTAGACGCGCTGATTTTTCCAGCAGGAAATGCGGATGCCCTAGCGAACAGTTTACGACAGCTTTTTTCAAACTCAGACCTATATTCAAAACTTTCGGATGCGGCTGAACCTGCTTGGAATCGTCTGCAAATTCCGGTAAAGTGGGGAAGTTTACTCAAAAGCTGGGTGCTGAATTCGCCGGAAGATCAACAGTGGCGATCGAAATACCAGCTCAATTCAGATTACTACCGCGATCGACTCTACCAGTTCAAGCCAGAAGCATAATAACAAACTGACTAAATCAGCGCTGATCGCGGCGTAGCCCATGCAGCCCGTTTGCAACACAGCGATCGCCAACCGTTCCGCTTCTATTTAGCAGTAGGGCAGTGCTGGGATAGGGCTGGGTAAAGCGCAACGCTTAGTCTTCGGTCTTGATTCCAGTCTTGATGTCAGACTAGCAATTTTGACCAAATCTCTGTAAATTCGGTTGCAGGAGCATTTCACTTTCTGCCGTTGCAACTTTTTCCGCAAATGCGGGCAAACTTGCATTCGATCGAGTTATCCACGTCGATATGATCATGAACCCACTGCGCCTCCAAGACATATCGCTGTACGAGTTGGCGACGAATGCCGAGGCTGTGCCGCTGCTGCAAGTTAGCCCCACGATTTTTAAGTCGATGGTGGCAACGCTGATTGATGTTGTGATCGAGCGGCAGATCAAAGCGACGCTGTGGCTCAAGCTGCCGCGTGGTGAAGCGTGGCACTCGGAATTCGATCGCTTCTCCGCCGCCTCAGCCCAGTCGGTCTACGTCTTGGGCGACAAGCCGCCAACCGCCCAGTCGATCGTGTCGCTGGATCTGGAGATGCGGCTGCGGCGCGAATATTTTCTGCTGGTGCAGTCGCCACAGTTTACGGCACTGGTTTTGGCAAATCGCCTGCGAACTAGCCGATTGCCTGCGGAACTGCCCGATTCGGGAGAAGAAGAATTGGAGCGCAAGCATCCGCTGACGGCGATCGCCACCTGCGACCGTGCCGTGATCGATCGCGTCGTGGGCGGGCTGGCTCAGATGATTGCCGGAACTGAGGCAGAAGCAGATTTGCAGACGGTGAGTGAATCGATCGATCCGGCGATTGTGAGCGACTGGCTTGCCAAACAGATTCAGCGGCAAGAAGAAATTTGGCATAGCAGCATGATCAGCCGTCGTCAGGCCGAGGCAGTAGCCCAACTGCGGCAGGAAAACACGACCCTGCTCAAATCGCTGCGCCACAAAGACGACTTTTTGAAAACGCTGGGGCAAGAACTCCGCACACCGCTGACGACGATGAAAACGGCGCTCTCACTGTTAAGTTCTCCAACGCTGAAGCCGCCGCAGCGACAGCGATATATGCACATGCTGACGCAGGCGATCGATCGCCAAACTTCTGTAATTACCAGCGTTCTCGATCTGGTGCAGCTTGAGGACGTGACGGATCAGCCGCCGCAGCCGTTGCGCTTGGCCGATGTGGTTCCGGGCGTAGTCAGCACCTATCAGCCCCTAGCGCAGGAAAAAGGCGTCATGCTAGCCTACACGATTCCCGAAGAACTGCCGCCTGTCGCCTGCCTTAATCCTTGGCTGCGGCAAATTGTGATCAACCTGCTGCACAACGGCATCAAGTTCACGGCTGCGGGCGGGCAGGTTTGGGTGAAAGCGCGTCAGCAAGAGGAATTTATCGAACTGGAAGTGAGCGATACGGGCGTGGGCATTCCCCCAACCGATCTACATCGCATTTTCGATCGCTTCTACAGTGTCCGCCAAAGTTCTGAGGATTCCGGTGCAGGGTTGGGCTTGTCGATCGTCCAGCAGTTGATCGATCGCTGCGGTGGCTCAATTTCCGTCAAAAGCAAGCCTGCCGAAGGGTCTGCCTTCAAGGTGCTGCTGCCGATCTACGCGGCTTCTCCCACCGCCTGAGCGATCGCTTACTGTGAAGCGGTTTCGAGCCAGTCAAAAATCTTGTCAAGCTGATCGATCGTCACCAAGCCGTATTGCCACAGCACCATTGGCAGCAGGTTGGGCGTTTGGACTTCGTGACGCAGCGCAACCGCGATCGATTCTTTGGGGATCAACAGTTCGTCTTGGAGATAGCGAATTAAGCGCTGCTGCAAGGTAGGTTTCATGAGCGTTGGGGGGTGAAACGGTAGATTCATGGCTGCGATCGGATGTCAGGTGTCGGGTGTCGGGTGTCGGCAAGAGGGGCGATCGCGTCACAACCGTTAAGGCGCTCGTACCTATCCGAATGCATCGGTCTGTCGCCCTCAAATCAAGAACGTTGAAGCAGTGTAGCACGGTAATAGTACAGGCGATCTAGATTCACAAAACGACAAATTGGTCGGGATTTCACTCATTGCAGCGCTCGATGTCAGACCTGATGCAGTTGCTTATAGTTCCCAAATCAAACGGATTGGCAAAAATTGACAAAAATTAACCTTTTTCAGGCAAAATCAGTTCAAGATTAAAGACGATCGATTGACCCGTGAGCTTGACCCGTGAGCTTGACCTGTGAGGAGTATGCGCCGCTATTTCAAAATTCTGCTGTCGATCGGGCTGCTTATTATGCCCCTTCAAACTGTCACTGCCCAACTGTCATTGCCCAATCTGAACCGATCGTTCTCGATCAAAGCCTCTTTCCACATGACGAACCGCCGATCGATCCGGCCAATCCGCCTGCCAGTCCTGCCGCACTCGATTCTGCCAGTCCTGCCGCGCCCAGTCCTGCCGCTCCTGCCGCGCCCAGCGGAATGCGGCTGCAAATCGACTTGAGCAGTCGGCGGCTGACGCTGTATCAGGGCGAGATGGAGATGAGCCATTTTCCGATCGCGGTCGGGCGCGAAGGCTGGCAAACGCCGATTGGTGAGTGGGAAGTGCGCCAAATGATTCACGACCCCGCTTGGCGCAATCCGTTTACGGGCAGGGTGATTCCTGGGGGCGACCCAGAAAATCCGCTAGGTGACTACTGGATCGGCTTTTGGACAGACGGCGAAAACTGGGTAGGAATGCACGGTACCCCCAATCCCGAATCGGTAGGACGGGCCGCCTCTCACGGCTGCATTCGGCTGTATAACCACGATATTGAAGCACTCTTTGCCCTTGTGACGGTGGGGACGCCCGTGATCGTCGTGCCTTAAATCCTGATTCCATCATTCAAGCTGGGAAACATAGAAGGAAGGAACCTCGATCGCCTCGCCTTGAATGAATTCTGATTTTCGATCGCTCCAACCCATTAATCCGCTGACGGCAAAAGTAAACAACGTCCTCAGCAAACTGCCTGCCGAGGCGCGGGCGTGGTTTGGAGGTTTGCCTTGGCATCAGCGACGCTATTTGCTGTCACTTTGCCATCTGATTTGTGTGGCTTCGCCCGAAGTTCAAGCGGAATTTTGGACGACTATACGGCAGATGGATTGGTCTCGCGCAAGCTGGAAGACCGAGACACCAAACAGCGCGTTAAATATTATCTGGAACAGTTTCACATCGGCACGGAACTCACAGAAGCCGTTTTACGCAGCTATATTCGCCAGTTTTATGTTCACACGGCTCAAGATGCGCGACGGCAACCGGATTTGTATCTTGAATCTGCTTTGAAGCTGGTTTTTAATACCGAGGAACACAATCAGCGTTTTTTGCTATGTTTTGGGCTTTGAACTGTTAAGAATGATGTTTCGGATGAGTTGGCTTCAGCATGAACGGCTGTATCGCCTCCAGCGCAATCAAGAAGAGTTCATCACCACCTACATTAAACCGATTCAACACGCGCATCGCATCAACGGCATTATTACGCCCAAAGATGCCAGCTTGTTTTTTGCCAAGCGCAGCTATTTTGTGCAGCAGCCAGAAATTTCTGAGAAGAAACTGGTGGAACTGGTGATGGCAACGTTTACAACCGACATCACGTCTTATTTTGGCTTTTCAATTATTCGCCACGCCAATTCGATCGCATTTGACTACGACCACATCTTTCAGCCAGAAGCCGAAGAGTTTTTTCTCTAGGGTTGATCGCAGCAGGCAATCGCCATCACCTCTGACCAGAGAAAATTCTGAGAATGAGCCGAAAGATTAAGTTCGCTGATCGATCGCTCTAATCTCCTGCAAAAATGCCTTTTAATGAAAATCTGGGCGGATTGTTTTGCAGACTGGCTGTTGAGCATTTTGGGGACGTTCGATCGAAGCTCATTTAGGCCGTCGATCGCGATCATTCCGCCTTGAACAGGGTGTACCAAGCTGATTTTGCCAATGACGGCTCGCAAAGATTGCTGAACCGATAGCTGCTCGCTGCCCACTGCCCGCTGCCGTGCGTGGGGATTGGCGATCTGCCCATTTCTGCATTAACCCTCCAGACATCGATTATGAATGCCGCTTTAACTGAGAAAATCAATCAGCTTCAATCAGAATTGCGCCGCAGCAATGCGTTATTGAAAGCGATTCAGGAAACCTCGATCGATGGAATTCTGATTGTGGATCGCGATCGCCGTATTGTGTCTTATAATCAGCGGTTTTGCCAAATTTGGCACATTTCAGAAGTGATTTCTGCGGACGATCGCCAGTTGCTACAGCAGTCGATCGACCAGCTTTCAAAGCCGGAGGAATTTTTAGCACGAGTTGAGTATTTATATCAGCAACCGGGCGAAATTGGCCGGGATGAAATTGCGCTGAGAAATGGACGAACGCTCGATCGCTATTCCGCTCCGATTTGGCTGCCGGATGGCAGTTATTTTGGCAGAATTTGGTATTACCGAGACGTTAGCGATCGGAAGCGAACTGAGCAGGTTCTACAGGCAAGAGAATTGCAGTATCGTGATCTAGTTGAAACTTCAAACAGCATAATTATCCATTGGGATATTGATGGCAACATTCGATTTATCAATGATTATGGTGAGCAGTTTCTAGGCTTCCAAGCGGGCGAATTAATTGGACAAAATATCACCGAAACGATCGTGCCGCAAATTGAAACATCTGGGCGCAACCTACACCAACTGATTGCACAAATCTATCAGCATCCAGAGCAACATTTGCTGAGTGAAAATGAAAATGTTTGTAAGAATGGCGATCGCATCTGGATTTCCTGGTCAAACAAGCCAATTTTTGATTGTGATGGTAATCTTGTTGAAATTCTTTCAGTGGGAACGGATGCGACTGAACGCAAACAAACGCAGCTTGCCCTGCAAAAAAGCGATGCTCAGCTTCAAGCAATCTTGAGCAATGCGAATGCTGGCATTTTTGCAAAAGATTTGGAGGGATACTATTTATTTGCCAATCGAGCGCTGGCACAAGAGCTAAACCTCACGCCTGAAGAACTAATTGGCAAAACCGATCATGAAATTCTGTCGCCAGAGCTTGCCGATCGCTACCGAAACAACGATCGCAAGGCTTTAGTCGCTGGAACAGCAATTAACTTTGACCAGCATATTCCCAATTCAGATGGGCAAAAATTCGTTTGTTACAGTAAAGTTTCCGCTGCTGGATACAGACGGTACGCCGTATGCAATCTGCGGTATTTCAACA
>JAAUTJ010000062.1 GCA_012031475.1 Leptolyngbyaceae cyanobacterium SM1_3_5
TGATCGCCAATCATGTGGCCGAGGCTGTCGTTGATGACTTTGAAGCGATCGAGGTCGAGAAACAGCACGGCGAACAAATAGTCAGAGGTGCGCTTGGCGATTTGGATGGCGTGACGGAGGCGATCGAGCAGCAGGGTACGATTCGGCAGTCCGGTGAGAACATCGTGCAGCGCGTCGTGCAAGAGTTGCGCTTCGGTGTGCTTCCGCATCGTGATGTCCGTCAGCAAGCCGACCATGCGAGTTGCCTGACTGCTGGCATCGCGCACGGCCAACCCGCGAGTCAGCATCCAGCGATAGCTGCCGTCTTGGTGACGCAGACGATGTTCGTTGTCAAAGTGGGCGGTGAGTCCGTTGACATGGGCGACCAGCTTCACCTTCACCCAGTCGAGATCGTCGGGATGGATGCGATCGAGCCATTCATCCAGCGCGTCCCCGACTTCTTCGCTGTAGCCGAGTATTTCTTTCCAGCGCGGTGAAAAGTAAACTTGTCCGCTGGTGACGTTCCAGTCCCAGATGCCGTCATTGGCTCCCACTATCGCCAGTGCGTTCCGTTCGTCTTGCTGCTGCTGCTGCCAACGAGCAATCGCTTTGTGCAGGGCGATCGCCAAACTCTCTGGGGCTAGCTCTGCTAAAGCGAGATAGTCGATCGCTCCAGCTTGAATCGCAGCGATCGCATCCGCAGAATTCTCGCTGCGAGCCAGCACGATCGCAGGCTGAAGCGGTTGCCAGTCGAGCCGTTCATCGACCAGGTAAAGATCGGCAGCAGCAGGCAAATCGGCGGGCGAAACATGGCTAAGATGAAATTGCGGCAGGCTGAGGCGATCGCAAATTGCCGCAACTTCTCGATCGGTTGTGACAGCAAGAATTTTAATCAAAGACATAGCCAACGGAATTTTTAACGGGTTTTCTATAAGTCAGACCGCAATAGCGCAGCAGCAGCGCTTTGTCTCGCGACCTTCGTTTAGAGTTCCCGCCAGTTTCCTAGAAATCTCAGGCCAAAAATCTCAACTGCTCAAGGCCGATCGATAATTTCTCACTAACACATCAATTCCCGTAATTGCTGTGCCCACGACGACCGCAAACGCACCCAGATCGATCGCTTCCCTTGCCATTGCGGGTGAGGCAATTCCCCCTTCACAGATTGCCGGAACTTGAATTTTCTCAATCATTTGCCGGAGCAATTCAAAGCCTGGAGGCTGATAGTTTGCGTTGCTTCCGTGTAGCCGTAAAGCGTGGTTCCGACGCAATCCGCTCCCGCTTCTGCTGCTGCGATCGCCGCCTCCAAAGTATCGACATCTGCCATTACGAGCTTATTCAAGGCGTGAATTTGACTGATTAATTCAGCAAGCGTTTCGCCTCCGGGTCGAGGTCGATTTGTCGCATCGATCGCAATAATATCGGCTCCCGCTTGGGCGATCGCCTGGGCATGACGAAACTGCGGCGTGATGTAAACCGACGAACTGGGAAACTGCTGCTTCCACAAGCCGATGATCGGTACGTCCACCTGTTGCCGGACGGCTGCGACGTGAGCAGGTGAATCGATTCGCACCGCGATCGCGCCTTGATTGACTGCCGCTGTTGCCATTGCTGCGATCACAATGGGCGAATGCAGAGGTGAATCGGCAGGTGCTTGGCAGGAGACGATCAGGCCGTGCTGGAGAGAGGCGAGCATTGGGGATCGGGTGTCGGGTGTCGGGGATCAGCTTATCACTGGTTACTGGTTACTTCTAAATGAGCGAGGAAGGGTTCGACTAGAGTAGCGATCGCGTCGCTGTTTTTTGCGGCAGGGCGTGATCGGCTTGGGGAAGAATCTGAAGCTGGGCGTTGGCAATTTCGCGGGCGTAGGTTTGGCAGTGCCACAGCGGAATGGATTTCGTCAAGTTCTCCGGCAATCACCAGGGTGGGAACGCGCAACTGATGAATTTCTTTCTCGACCGTATCGATCGCATCTTCGGGACGCAGGCGATCGACCAGAAACGATCGGGCGGCAGGCTGGGCGTTGAGTTCGCGGCGAATCCAGCGGATTTGATTCAGCGATTTTTCCTGTTTCAGCAGCGGGGCGATCGGTTCAGCCAGATTCAGCGCCCAATCGACGATCGGCGTTTGCCACAGGAGCGGACGCAGATGATCGTATCTGCCGCAAAAGCTGTCATCGCGGATGCCTGCGGGCGCAACGAGGATCAGGCGCGGACGCGATCGGGATGTGCGATCGCGTAGGCGGAAGCCACCCAGCCGCCGAGGGAATGCCCGACGATCGCAAAATTCTCCAGTCCCAAAGCCGCGATCGCCTGATCCAAAAATTCCACCTGCTGAGCAATGTCGTAGCGAATTTTTGGCTTAGAGGAATCACCAAAACCCAGCAAATCGAGGCTGATGCAGCGGTGGCGGCTTTGCAGCAGCGGCACGAGAAATTGCCAATTGCTACTGTCGCCCATGAAGCCGTGCAGGAGGACGATCGGTGAACCTGTGCCTGCTTCCTGATAGGCAGCATGGTAAGCGTGAGGCGGCGAAAGGGTTAAGAACTGTTTAGAAGTCAAGGTGGATGTAGCAGGTGAAAGAGTAGATGGGGCAAGGGGTTGGCAGAATCATCTGCCCAAAGGGATAGGTCGATCGAAATGCCGATAGGATAAAACTAAATCGATCGACTTGAAGCAGCCGTAACTGAAGTTAAAATAACTCAATCTTTTGGAAGGAATGAGTAACGCTTCATTACAGTTAGAAAAATCGATCGACCCCTCCATGATACGGTCTATGTCAGATGGCATCAGTCGATAGTGCTAGAGAGGATGAACACTTTGATTTCCCAGTCTGAACAATCCATGCCCCTGCGCGAAAACTTCAGCGAGTACGTCGCCGAACTTCAACTCCACATGGCTCTGCAAGCTCGTAAACTCGTTCCCACGCTTCAACAATCTGCCGACAGTCGCCACCAACTGCTGCATCGCACCCAGGCCACGATCGAGATGCAAATCTCCCGTCAGGCACTCTAATTTTTTGGTCCCATTAATCTTGTCAAAATCAGAGCTTTGGCTCTGATTTTTTTATGGCAGCGATTCCACAAATCTCTGGATGGCTCGTAAATACGATCGATCGGCAGGTTGATAAATGCGGACGTGATCGGCTCCGGCAATGAAAAAAAGCTGTTTCGGATGTGGTGCAGCATCGTAAAGCTGCTGACTCATGAAGGCAGGCACAACAGAATCATTCCAGCCGTGCAGAAATAAAACAGGCATCTGTAGCGATCGAATCTTTTCAACCGAATTAAATCGTTCAGTCAGTAACAAATCAGTCGGAAACAGTTGCAGAAACCATCGCGATCGCACCGCATCCGCCATCGAAGTAAACGAACTTTGCATGATTAATCCGCCTGCTTCAGCATGGTCAATTGCTAGGTTGAGGGCGATCGCACCGCCCAGCGATTCGCCATAAATTAAAACTTGATCGGGTGGAATATGGCGCACCGTCTGCAAATAGTTCCAAGCCGCTTTCGCATCTTCATACACCTGCGATTCACTGGGAAAATTGCCTTTGCTTTGTCCATAGCCGCGATAGTCAACGACCAAAACGGAAAATCCTAACTGTCGAAAAGCTGCGACTCTAGCGAGATAGTTGTAGTCGCCCATATTGCGACCGACACCGCAAAAGTACAGCATCACTTTCGGACTTTTCAAGATGTTAATTGGCTCGTTGGCGATCGATCGATATTCCTCTCCCAAAGGAGCCGGAATCCACCAGCCATGTAGTTTCTGATCAGAATGGGCGATCGAAATCCACACATCTTCATAGGGCAAATCAAATGCTGGAGCGCTGGGTAAAAGTGCCGATTCTGCTTTGGCCGATAGATGAAATGTCGCTGTTTTGCAAACAGAAATAAGCAGAATGCCGTATAGGTGAACGCGAGAAGAGACGCGATCGCCAGCCATGATTTTCCGGTTCGTAAGCGCTTGCCGATGCCGTTCACGGTTTGACCTGGAATTCCTCAAGCCGATTCTACTGGGCGATCGCGACCTGCTAGGCTGAAAGAGAACACTGCTCGATCGCCAAACAAAAACCATGCCGCATACGATCGTGACCAACGTTTGCGAAGGCGTTGCCACCTGCGTTGACAACTGCCCTGTCGCCTGCATCCACGAAGGCCCCGGGAAAAACCAGAAAGGCACTGACTGGTTCTGGATTGACTATGACACCTGCATCGACTGCGGCATCTGCATCGAAGTATGTCCGGTTGAGGGCGCAATCTTGCCCGAAGAACGCCCGGAATTGCAGCAAACGCCGCAGTAAGCCATGTCGAATTCGCTGTTGACCGTCGAGGACGTTTACGCCGGATATGTGCAGGATCTCGACATTCTGCAAGGCATCAACTTTCAGATTGCCTCAGGCGAACTGGTGGCCGTGATCGGCCCCAACGGAGCCGGAAAATCGACGCTGGCAAAAACGATTTTTGGCCTGCTGACTCCGAATCGCGGCAAAATTCACTTCAATGGCGAAAACATTGTCGGCCTGAAGTCGAATCAAATTGTCGAGCGCGGCATGTGCTATGTGCCGCAGATTGCGAATGTGTTTCCCTCGCTGTCGATCGAAGAAAACCTCGAAATGGGCGCATTCATTCGTAAAACGCCGCTCCAGCCGCTCAAACAGCAAATTTTTGACACCTTCCCCCTCCTCGCTCAGCGTCGCCGCCAACGCGCCGGAACGCTATCCGGCGGCGAACGCCAGCAGCTTGCAATGGGACGTGCCTGATGCTGCAACCCAATTTACTGTTGCTGGACGAACCTTCTGCCGCTCTCTCACCGATTTTGGTGAACAGCGTTTTTGAGCAAATTCGCCGCATCAATCAGGCGGGAACGGCGATCGTTCTGGTCGAACAAAATGCCCGCAAAGCGCTGGAAATGGCCGATCGCGGCTATGTCTTGGAGTCGGGGCGCGATCGGTTTGAAGGACGCGGAATCGATCTGCTCAACGATCCCAAAGTTGGCGAACTCTATCTCGGTGCAACCACTCGGCACTAATTCTCGCCACGTCCAAACCGATAGCCTTTGCCGTAGATCGTTTGAATCAGCGCATCGCCATCTGTCTCAATTTTTCGTCGCAGCAGACGCACCTGAGCCGCCAGCGCGTTACTGCTCGGTAGTTCCGCTCCCCAAATGTGCTGCTGAATTTGGTCGTGCGTCAGCAGTTGATTGGGGTGGCGCATGAAGTAGGCGAGCAGTTGACTTTCTTTTTCGGACAGTTCGATCGATCGATCCTGTCGATAGGCTCGCTGATTTTGCAAGTCGAGTTCCAGATCTTCAACGCGGAGGCGATCGCTTGTCGCTACGCGACTGTACGGAGCGCGGTCGCGATCGACCTCCACCGCAGCCATAGGCGGACGACGCAGCAACGCCCGCACTCGCGCCAGCAGTTCGCGCAACTCAAACGGCTTAACGAGATAGTCATCTGCGCCCGCATCCAGACCAAGGACGCGATCGTCGATCGTATCTTTTGCGGTCAGAAACAGAACGGGCGTGGTGTCGCCTTGCGATCGCAACTGCTGACAAATTTCGACACCCGATCGCATGGGCAGCATCCAGTCGAGAATCAGCAAATCATAGCCGCCTTGCAAGGCAAGATCGCCGCCCGCGCCGCCATCGTGGACAACATCGACTGCGTAGCCCTGCCGCACCAAAACACGGCTGAGGGGATCGGTTAGTTCGGACTCGTCATCTACCAGCAAAATTCGCATTGCGATCGAACCTCTTCCACAGTTCCATTTTAGAAAAGCGCGATCGCTGTGGGTAGCGCGGATCTTCTAAATTTCTAAGATTCGATCGATCAGATCCTTTGAGATGGAATCATCCTGCACCAGTCGAGGAAGAAGCGATCGCCATCTTGCATCTTTCACAAATATTTTCTGAAACAGCGGCGTTGCTGCTTCCATATTCACAGCGGCTAACCGAACGGCGTACCAAAATGTCGCTTCGGTATCATTATCTAACCGTTGAATGGCTTGATTAAATTCTTTTGCAGCTTCAAACTGTTGATTATTTCTAACAGCTTAAGCGCTTGTTTTTGGTGATGAGAACTGCGGGCGATCGCAACTAATCGCTGTAGAGCTTCGATCGGCTGGGCATGATCATCAACTCGCAAATCAAACACGCGATCCCAAGGGCGAGAAGCTTGGGCTGAAACAATTTTCAAAGCGGCAGATTGCTGTCCGCGAATGTCGCCGCCTTCCGATTGCGCTGCCCGCAAAGCCGCCATCATTCTTTCTGCTAAATCACCTGCTGTTGCTTCAAACGCTTCAGCCATCGCTGCACAAACTGTATCGCGTTCCATCAAATTCGCTTGCACCGAGTAGTGAGCGCTAATTTGATGATTGGCAAATGGAATACACTTTTGGCCTGTGTGAACGGCAACATTTCCCTGAGTATCGACGATCGCTACCTGCCGGATTTCCGCTTCCAAATCGCTAGCAACCAGCGCATCTAGCGCTTGAATTGCGGATAGTCCGACTCGCAGCATTGCTAATCCTAAATAGCCAAAACTTGCATTGCCGCGAGCTTGAGTGGCGATCGCACCAACGCCCGATTCAACCCAGGGAACTTGTGAACCACAAGCGAGGGAATGAGATTGAACCGCGATGCCAAACTGATGATGAATCGGATCATAGGCGGCGATCGAATAGGTCATTTTTTCTGAGGGAAACTTTTACAAAAAAGCAAGAGATTCACTAAAAAACTCTTGCTTTTTCATTCTAGAATTGTGGGTTTGTTCAAGTGGAGAGCGTCACCGTGTAAGCATCGCGGATGCCGGAAACCTTCAAGATCTCCTCCAGAATGCCGTCTGGCAGAGGATCGTCGATGCTCAGCACCATGACCGCATCGCCTCGAACGATCTTGCGACCGACCTGCATACTGGCGATGTTAACGTTGAAGCTGCCCAGCAAGGAGCCGATGTTGCCGATGATTCCGGGCATATCGCGGTGCAGCGTGAACAGCATGTGGCGATTCGGCGGCACGTTGATCGGGAAGTCGTCAATGTTGGTGATGCGGATTTCGTCGTCGCCCAAAATCGAGCCTGTGACCGAATGTTCACCGAGCGAGCCTTTGGCCGACAGGTGGAGCGATCCGGTGTAGTCTTTCACCTGTGCATCGCGAGTTTCCGTGACGCGGATGCCGCGCTCTTTCGCTCGATCGAAGCATTCACATAGTTCACCCGCTCCTGCAAAGCGTGAGAGAGCAAGCCTTTCAGGGCAGCAATCACGATCGGCTGGCTTTCCTTCATCGCCAGATCGCCCTGAAGCCGCACGTTAAACGATTCGACTCGTCCGCCCGCAAGCTGACTGACCAGATTGCCCAGCGTTTCGGCAAGCTGCAAGTAGGGGCGCAGTTTTTCCAGCAGTTCCGGGCGCAATCCGGGAATGTTGACCGCCGATCGCGCTGGAAGTCCCAGCAAGACATCGCGAATTTGTTCGGCCACGTCGATCGCCACGTTCACCTGTGCTTCCTCAGTCGATGCGCCCAAGTGCGGCGTCAGCACGATTTCTTTGCCGATCGATCGCAAATTCGATTCGCCCAGCGGCTCGGTTTCGTAAACATCGATCGCGGCTCCGGCGATTTTGCCCGCCTTCAGCGCTTCGGCCAAAGCATCTTCGTCGATGATTCCGCCTCTGGCACAGTTGATCAGGCGGGCGGTCGGCTTCATTTTGGCGATCGCTTCTGCGCCAATCAGGTGATAGGTTTCGGTCGTTTTGGGAATGTGCAGCGTGATGTAGTCGGATTCTTGAAACAGAATGTCAAGATCGACAAGCTGACAGCCAAGCTGTTCGGCACGTTCCATCGACAGGAACGGATCGAAGGCCAGAAGGCGCATTCCCATTGCGCGGGCGATCGTTGCCACGTGCGAGCCGATTTTGCCCAGTCCGACGACGCCCAAGGTTTTTTTGTAAACTTCAACTCCGGTAAAGCTTTTGCGATCCCACTTGCCGCTTTTCACAGACTCGTTGGCTTGGGGAATGTATCGCGACATCGAGAGCATCATGCAACCGCATGTTCCGCAGCGGCGATCGTGTTTCCCTCTGGCGAGTTGACCACGACAATTCCCTTACGAGTCGCGGCAGGCACATCGACGTTATCCACGCCAACGCCCGCTCGTCCAATGATTTTAAGCTGGCTGGCCGCTTCGATGATTTCTTTGGTGACGCGGGTTCCAGAGCGAATCATTAGCGCATCATAGTCGGGGATGATGCGAATCAGATCTTCGCCTGACAGACTCGTCTGAACATCGACCTGAGCAACCTGAGACAGAATATCGATGCCGACCTGATCGATCGGATCGGAAACAAGAACCTTATGCATGACTTGGCACAGTGAGGATCGGCGCGGCTAGGAATTTCACAAATTCCACAATCAGTAATTTTACTGCATTGCGATCGCGAAGCGCTGTCCGCAGGAATCGCTCCTCATTGGCGCGATCGAAAGTCTTCGCTTTTCTCTGGGTTAGCTTTCTGGGTCAGCCAGTTCCGCGATCGCAATCAGCAAAGCTTCTTCCTGCGCCTCAAATTCCTCTTCCGCAAGGTCGCCCAAATCAAACGCCAGTTGCAGCGCGAGCAGTTGCTTACTCAGGTTTTCTTTGTCGTCCAGTTCAGTCGAGGCGCGATCGAGGATTTTTTCGCCAATCCAGGAAAGGCCATTGATTGGAGCGGCGATCGGAGCGAGGAGGAGATCGAAAATCATGGGTGTCAGGTGTTGGAAATTGGGTGTCGGCAGTACAGAATGCCCTGATTTGCAGCAATGCGAACCATTTGATTGGAAAGATTTGGGGTTCATTTACTGGAACAGCGATCGCTTTTTAACAGCACGATCGCTTTGCTGTGTTGACGGATGATGTAGCGCAGAATGGGCGAACTCATATCAGTTATACTACAGATAATACAGTGTAGTGTTTGACATGAATACTCCGGCTCAGTACAACTTGATTTTGCCTGTGGGAACGCAGGTCGTCACCCGTGTGGCAGTCCAAACGCCAGTTGGGGAAACAGCTTGTTTGTGCGGTGCAGTCGGGCAAATCGTGCAGGCTCCCACCGACAATTCGCATACCTACCAAATTCAACTGCCAACGGGCGATCGCGTTTCGCTGCGACGGCACGAGTTCAGCATCCGCAAACACTTTCAACAAGCCAACTGGCAGCGTGACGATGTTCTAGCTGACTACAATCTGTTTGACACGGTGATCTATCGCTGTGTTGTTGGGTCGAGGGCGTATGGGCTGGATACGGCGGATTCGGATGTCGATCGATGCGGAATTTATCTGCCTCCTGCTGATCTGCACTGGTCGCTCTACGGCCTTCCTGAACAGCTAGAGAACAAAGTTGCCCAGGAATGTTATTGGGAACTGCAAAAATTTCTGGTGCTGGCACTGAAGGCCAATCCAAATGTTCTCGAATGTCTCTATACGCCATTAGTAGAAACGGCCACGCCGATCGCGCAGGAACTCTTACAAGTTCGATCGATCTTTCTGTCCAAGCTGGTGTATCAAACCTACAATAGCTACGTCTTGTCGCAGTTCAAAAAACTTGAACAGGATTTGCGTCGTCGCGGCGAAATTCGCTGGAAACACGCAATGCATTTGATTCGCCTGTTGCTGTCAGGAATCACCATTCTTAAAGAAGGTTTTGTGCCCGTGCAAGTCGAGGCGCACCGATCGCAACTGTTAGCAATTCGGCATCAGCAAATCGGTTGGGACGAGGTAAATCAGTGGCGCTTAAGTTTACATCAGCAGTTCGATCGCGCCTTTACCGAAACTGCGCTGCCCGATCGCCCCGACTACGAACAGGCCAATGCTTTCCTGCTTCGTGCCCGCCGCTCAATGGTCTAATCTGATGCTGCCGCAACTACAATCCATTGCCCAAATGCAACCATATCCGCTGCTGTTTGCTACTGTCAGCGGCGCACATTTATATGGTTTTCCTTCACCTGATTCTGACTACGATCTGCGCGGTGTTCATGTTTTGCCGCTGCGAGAAGTCGTGGGATTGAAAACAGGGCAGGAGACGATCGAGCGATACGCTTCGCTGCCTTCGGGCGCAACTGGAAGCAATTTAGAGCTTGATCTGGTCACGCATGATGTGAAGAAGTTTATGAATTTGATGTTAAAGAAAAATGGCTATGTGCTGGAGCAGCTTTTCTCGCCGCTGATTGTACAAACCATGCCTGCTCATGATGAATTGAAGACGATCGCGCCAAGCTGCATCACGCGCCATCACAGCCACCACTACCTCGGTTTTGCTCAGACACAATGGCGACTCTTTGAAAAGGAGCAACCGCCTAGAGTCAAGCCACTACTGTACGTCTATCGCGTTCTACTCGCGGGCATTCACCTGATGCAAACGGGCGCGATCGAAGCTAACTTAGTCACGCTCAATCAACAGTTTCAGCTATCACAAATTTCTGATCTCATTGAGCGCAAACTGCAAGGCGGCGAGCGATCCACAGTGACCGCAATCGATCGAGCATTTCACCAGCAGGAATATGAGCGTCTGACGCAAATTTTGGTCGCGGCGCGTGATCGATCGCACCTACAGAGGTTGCGACTGCGAAAGATGCGCTTGATGATTTGCTGGTACGGATTCGCTTAGCGGGTGCGTGATCTCTGCTGGCTGCAATCAGTAGAAAATGTAGCTCATTTGTCATGTCAACTGAATGATTAATTTAGCGTTTTGGGTCATTATTCTCAGGGAAAGCGATGCAGCAAGCGACCTCGATCGACATATGACTGACTGCGATTTGTACAGCGAATTTGAACAACCAAAACAATTTACGATGTCACCGGATATAATTTGAAATACTGAGGTTCTAGCGAATGACAAAAACGTTTTATAGTGTTTTAGTAAACTCGCTCGTGGCTGCGTTGACGAACACTTTTGTTTGGTTCGCAGTCACATTTTGGGTATATCTGCAAACGCAATCGGTGATGGCAACATCGGTGATGGCGGGAGTTTATCTCATTACAACTGCTGGCTCTGGCTTCTTCTTAGGATCGCTTGTCGATCGCTACCCCAAAAAACAGTTTTGCTGCTTTCAAGCTGCGGCTCTCTGGGATTATTTGTCCTTGCCTACCTGGTCTTCATTTCAACAGAACCAGTGGTTTTTACGAATGCATCCAGCATCGCGCTTTGGTCGTTGATTATCTTAGCGTTGGTTGGGGCAGTTGCAGGCAACATCCGCACGATCGCTTTACCCACGCTCGTAACGCTATTAATTTCCGAGCCAAAACGCGATCGAGCGAATGGCTTGGTCGGAACGACAAACGGTGTTTCATTTCTGATTGCCTCGATCTTTAGCGGACTGGTAATTGGATTTTTGGGAATGCAATGGATGCTGATCTTAGCGATCGGCCTAACAGTTTTGACGATTCTCCATCTCGTGACGATCGCCATTCCCGAACGAGAAATTATTCCTGCCGAACATCATACCAATCACATTGATATTCGCGGCACAATTCGAGCCATTCAGCTTGTGCCCGGACTGTTTGCGCTGATTTTCTTCAACTGCTTCAACAACTTCTTGGGGGGCGTTTTTATGTCTCTCATGGATGCCTACGGTTTATCGATCGTCTCGGTACAAATTTGGGGCATTTTGTGGGGAGTGTTGAGTTTAGGGTTCATTGTAGGTGGATTAGCTGTTGCCAAAAAAGGGCTAGGAAAAAATCCACTGCGAACGCTTTTTTTAGCAAATATTGTGATGTGGATTATTGCGATTTTCTTCACAATTCAAGCCTCGATCGTGCTGCTGTCTGTCGGACTCTTTATCTACCTCTGTCTAATTCCGGTTGTGGAAGCTTCAGAACAAACCATTATTCAAGCTGTTATTCCACTCGATCGCCAAGGTCGCGTATTCGGTTTTGCCCAAAGTGTTGAACAAGCCGCATCGCCGCTCACCGCTTTTATGATTGGTCCAATCGCCCAATTGATTTTCATTCCCTTTATGACAACGGGCGCAGGTGTTGATTTAATCGGTACTTGGTTTGGAACCGGCAGCGATCGTGGCATCGCGCTTTTATTCACAGTGACCGGAGTGATTGGGCTGATTGTGACGCTGCTGGCAATGCGATCGCGATCGTATCAAAAACTCTCAAAGAACTACCTCAAACGCTAACAGGAAAAATTGTGGAAACACGCTGGCTGAGGCTGTAGCTTTTGAAGCGGTGAAAGAGCATTTGCCATGTCTCACATTTTCGTTGAAGACCTGAGAAAGACCTTTTTTGTTTCTGAGCGATCGTCAGGCCTTTGGGGTACAGTGCGAGGATTAGTGCAGCGGCAAACCAAAGCCGTTGATGCGCTGAAAGGTGTTTCATTTTCGCTAGAGCAAGGTGAATTGGTTGGCTACATTGGTCCTAATGGAGCAGGCAAATCAACCACGATTAAGATTCTCAGCGGTATCTTAGTGCCTTCGAGTGGAACCTGCGTTATTAATGGTCGATCGCCCTGGAAAATCGCATTCAACATGTCGCTCGAATTGGCGTTGTGTTTGGTCAGCGATCGCAGCTTTGGTGGGATTTGCCTGTTATCGAGTCGTTTGATTTGCTGCGAGATATCTATCGCGTTTCTCCATCCAGCTATCGTCAAACTCGCGACGAAATGATCGATTTGCTCGATCTTGAAAGCTTCTTATTTACGCCTGTGCGTCAGCTTAGCCTGGGTCAGCGGATGCGGTGCGATTTTGCAGCGGCAATGCTGCACAAACCGGACATTTTATTTCTTGATGAACCGACGATCGGATTAGATGCAATGTCTAAACTTGCCGTTCGGAAGTTTATCAAACTGTTGAATCAAACCCATCAGGTTACGACCATTTTGACGACGCACGATATGGATGATATTGAGGCACTGTGCGATCGCGTCATCATCATTGGAGACGGCAGAATTTTGTGTGATGGTTCTTTAGCTGCTTTGCGTTCTCAGGTTTCCTCTCGTCGCCATTTGAAGATTGATTTGAAAACCGATTC
>JAAUTJ010000063.1 GCA_012031475.1 Leptolyngbyaceae cyanobacterium SM1_3_5
TTCAAAAGCTCGATCGAAGTTCTAGCACTGGCACAAACTTTCAGAACAAAAGCCGTGCAGAATGACATTTTCTTTAGCAATGCTAAGGTGGTAGTTGATGCAGAAGTGCTGCCACCGCTAACGCACAGCGCAGAACACAACATCTTTCAAAAGATAGGTCGCTTTGATCGAAATAATCGCTATCCTCGACTCAAGGATATCAAGTTAGACGATCGCTTAAGAGGGGCAAGCTGTCAGTTGAAAGGGTACAACATAGTTCAGGTAAAACATCTGAAATTCTGGAAAACCATTCAGCTGCGAGAAGCCAATCTCTTTTACCATGTGCTGTTCTGCATGAAGTTGATTTGGCTCGATTGTCAATCTCTCAATCACCTCGACTTGCAGCAGCCCCGTGCATCGTCAGCGCATCAGTCTGCTCAGCACTTATGGCTGCTTGAGCTTATGGCTGCTTGGTAGCGCTACTGGAGAGATTCTTTCAGACTTGGGCATTGACGATCGCCAATACATGCAGCCTAATCGTTTTTAGTTGAAATGGAACCGATTCAATTGAGGGAATTCATGACACGCTATCCTGTTGCAATCATTGGTGCAGGTCCGGCTGGGCTGACCGCAGGCTACGAACTGATCAAACGCGGAATTCAATCGATCGTTCTGGAAAAATCGAATCTGGTGGGTGGCATCTCTCGCACCGAAATGTATAAAGGATATCGGTTTGATATTGGTGGACACCGCTTTTTCACCAAAGTGCCGCAGGTCGAACAGTTTTGGCATGAAATTCTCGATGAAGAATTCATTCAAGTGCCTCGAATGTCGCGGATTTACTATCAGGGAAAGTTCTACAACTACCCGCTGTCGCTGTTTAATGCGCTGTCTAACCTGGGAATCATCAACAGCTTTTTAATTTTGATGAGCTACCTCAAAGCCAAGCTCAAAGCCAAGCTCAATTTGACATCCGAACCAGAAACCTTTGAAGAATGGGTGACAGATTGCTTTGGCGATCGACTCTACCGCATTTTCTTCAAAACCTACACCGAGAAAGTGTGGGGCATTCCCTGCAACAAAATTCGTGCAGATTGGGCAGCCCAACGCATTCAAGGGATGTCTTTGAAGCGAGCCGTGATCAACGCTTTGTTTGGCAGCCAAAACGCCAAAAGCTTGATTAAAGAGTTCGACTATCCGATCTTAGGTCCCGGCATGATGTGGGAGCGGGCGCAAGAACTGATCGAGGAAAAAGGCGGCACGGTGCAACTGAATACTGCGGTGACGCGCATTGAGCGATCGGGCACACGCATCAATAGCATGACGATCGAACACAATGGCGAAACGCAGAAAATCGAGGCCGATCAGTTCATCTCGACGATGCCCGTCACCGCCTTGCTGCACCGCCTCGATCCGCTGCCGCCGCCTGAAGTTTTAGCCGCTGCCAAAGGCTTGAAATATCGCGATTTTCTAATTGTCTCCATCATTGTCGATCGCGATAATTTGTTTCCTGATAACTGGATTTACATTCACAGCCCAGAGTTCAAAGTTGGCCGCATTCAAAACTTTAAGAACTGGAGCGCGGCAATGGTTCCAGAAGCCGGAAAAACCTGCTTGGGGATGGAATATTTTTGCAGCGAAGGGGACGATTTGTGGGAGCGATCGGACGAGGATTTGATCAAGCTCGCCACGCAAGAAGCGATCGATCTAAAATCGGTGTTCAACCGGGAGATGTTCAAGACGGTACGGTAATTCGCCAGTACAAAGCCTATCCGGTTTATGACGGCGAATATCGTCAGCACCTTGAAGTGATTCAAGCCTATCTGGAAACGTTTGAAAACCTGCAAACGGTAGGCCGAAACGGGATGCATCGCTATAACAACCAAGACCACTCGATGCTGACAGCAATGCTGGCAGTGCAGAACATTCTGGGTGAAAATCATGATTTGTGGACGGTCAACGTGGAGCGTTCCTATCACGAAGAATTTACCAAAGACCAGTGGACATCTGCCAAGCAAAAGCTGGCTGAAGAAACGTTGAAGCTGGAAGAATCGACTGCTGCGTAATCAAATTTGCTTTTCAATCGGAGGTTTGAAATCGATGACTGAAGTAACGATCGTGGTCGTTCCGCGTGAGCGATTCAGCTACACCCGCGAATCGCTGGAAAGCATCTACGAGTACACGACTGTCCCTTTCAAGCTGGTGTATGTGGACGGTAATTCACCGCCTGAAACACAGCAGTATCTGCACACGCAATCTCAGGAGAAAGGATTTCGTTTAATTCGCACCGATTATTATCTGTACCCCAATCGAGCGAGAAACTTGGGCTTGGCAGAAGTTGACACGCCTTTTGTTGCGTTCCTCGACAACGATGTTGTTGTATCTCAAGGTTGGCTAGAAGCACTCGTCCAGTGTGCCAAAGAAACTGACGCAACGATCGTTGGACCGCTCGTGTGTCATGAACAACCTGTCCATGAAATTGTTCATTGTGCAGGTGGAGAAACTCACATCAATGTTGATGTCAAAGGTAGACGACGGCTGCGAGAAAAGATGTACAAGCAGGGACATCGTGTTGAAAAAGTGCTGCCCAACATGCAGCGAACTCAAACCGAGTTATGCGAGTTTCACTGTATGTTTGTGCGGACTGAAATTTTTCGACAGGTCGGAATATTGGATGAAACCATGCTCAATTCTAAGGAACACTTAGATTTTTGCATGAGTGTGATTCAAGCCAAGGGAACGGTTTATTTTGAGCCTGCTTGCATTGTGACTTATGTTCCCGGCTCCCCGTTGAAATGGTCTGATTTTCACTTCTACATGCTGCGTTGGAGTGATGCTTGGGAACTCGCCAGCTTAAGCCGGATGCGAGAAAAATGGGATTTAGCAGAAGACGGCTATTTTCAGCACAAATACAAGATTATGGGCTGGAGACGGAAGAATTCAATTCTGCGTCCTCTCGCTCGCCAACTGGCATTTGGCTGGAAAGGTAGCCTGCTCGAAAAAGCCTGGGTGTTCGCCTTAGCGTTAGGGGAGAAACCGCTAAACCACTACCTGACAGCCCGCTACGCTGCAAACGAGCAGCGACGACAAGAGGCAACTCGATCGCTTCCCTCCGTGAATCTATCCACCACAGCTTTTGTGGATCTATCCACTCCAGCTAAGGACTAGAGCAATGAGAATATTGTTGCTCAACGACATTGGCACCGCGACGGGCGGCGCGGAATTGCAAATGCTCTCGCTGCGGAAAGGATTGCGCGATCGCGGCCATGAGGTGCGCCTGTTGACCAGTCAAGTGGTTCCGATCGCTGGCAATGAATTATTAGCTGACGAGGTTTGTTTTGGCAGCAGTACGCGCCTCCAGGTTTTAACGCAAACGGTGAATCCTTCTGCTTACCTAGCGCTCCGGCGCACCTTACACAACTTTCAGCCCGATGTGGTTCACGTCCGCATTTTTATGGGGCAGCTTTCGCCGCTCATTCTACCGCTCCTTCAAGATGTGCCTTGTCTGTACCAAGCCGCGATGTATCGAGCGATCTGCCCCAAAGGAACCAAAACGCTGCCAACTGGAGATCCCTGTCATTCTGTTGCAGGGCGAGCTTGCCTTCATCATCGCTGTCTCACGCCGCAGTCTTGGGCGATGTTGATGGTGCAGCGGCAGCTTTGGCTGCGCTGGCGGCAGGTGTTCGATCGCGTTGTTGCCCTCAGTCACGGCATGAAAGCGAAGCTCGAAGCAGAAGGTATTTCCCCTGTTGAAGTGATTTACAACGGCGTTCGCGAACGTTCGATGCGGCCTGCCCTACAAAACCCGCCGACCGTCGTTTTTGCCGGACGGCTCGTGCCCGAAAAAGGCGTTGATCTGCTGCTGCGGGCGTTCGCGCAAGTGCTGCTGCAAGTTCCCCAAGCGCGGTTGCTGATTGCCGGACAGGGCAGCGAGGCAAACTTTCTGCAAACCTTGGCGGCAGAGTTGGGCGTGAGCGATCGCGTCACCTGGCTCGGCCATCTGCCGCTTGCCGAAATGGAGCGCCAGTTTGAATCGGCCTGGGTGCAGGTCGTGCCCTCAAAGTGGGAAGAGCCGTTTGGCAATGTTTCGACTGAGGCGATGATGCGCGGTACGGCTGTAATCGCCAGCGCGGTTGGCGGCCAGCCCGAAATCGTGCAGGATGGCGTCACCGGATTTTTGGTTCCGCCTGCCGATGTGGACGCGATCGCCACCCCGCTGTTAAAACTGTTGCGCGATCGCGCACTAGCCGAACAGATGGGACAGTGCGGACGGCAGCGTGCCCTGACGCACTTTAGCGAATCGCAGCGAACCGATCGCTTCATTGACCTCTACCAGCAAATTCAAGCCAACTATCCCACCCGCATTTCCCATTCTTCTGAGGCACTAGCGTAGGTCAATGAGCATCCGAGAGCAAGCGATCAAAGGCGTTTTTGGTCTGCCCTGCAAAACTGGGGCAGTCAGGCGGGATCGCTGCTCGTCTTTTTTCTGCTGGCGCGACTGCTGACCCCGGAAGCGTTCGGGCTGGTAGCAATGGCGAATATTTTTCTCGCCCTCCTGCAAATTTTCTTGCAGCAAGGCTTCGCCCAAAGCTTAATCCAGCGGCAGGAATTAGAAGATGACCACATTGATACCGCTTTTTGGACAAGCCTAGCGATCGGTTTCACCCTATTTTTGATTGGCTTCACAGGTGCAACGGGATTCGCAGCGGGATTCAATCAGCCCCGACTAATTCCAATTTTGCAAGCGCTTTCTTCACTATTTTTAATCACCGCCTGCGGCAACGTGCAGCAAGCCTTGCTCGAACGCGCGTTTAACTTTAAGGCGACTGCGACTCGCGTTCTGGCAGGCACGATCGCTGGAGGAACGGTTGGCATTGCAATGGCGCTGTCCGGTTTTGGCGTTTGGAGTTTGGTCGTTCAGCAAATTGTGCAAGAGCTAGTTGGCGTGATTTTCCTATGGCGATCGAGCGCGTGGCGACCGCAATTTCGATTTTCGATCGCCCGCTTTCAAGAACTGCTTCAATTTGGCTTTCCGATCATTGGGTTCAATTTTTTGAACTTTTTAAATAGCCGCGCCGATGATTTGCTAATCGGCTATTTCTTAGGCGCGATCGCACTGGGCTACTATTCGATCGCCTACCGAATTTCTAACGGTCATGCAGCAATTTACTGGTGCAAACCACTCAGCAAATTGCGCTGCCGACTTTCTCTCGTCTACAAGACAATTTAGAGCAGTTTCGTCAAGCATTCTATACCGCTACAAAGCTGACCAGTCTGATTGCCTTTCCCACTTTTGTAGGCGTGGCCGTCCTCGCGCCTGAACTGATTGTGCTGATTTTTGGCGAACAGTGGCGGCCTTCAATTCCTGTTTTGCAAGTGCTAATGCTGGCAGGGATGTTTCAGTCAATTAGCTTCTTCAAAAGTTCAGTGTTTATCGCAATGGGGAAGCCAAGCTGGAGCCTGTGGCTATCCTTGCTGTCTGTGGTGCTGAATTTGATGGGCTTTGCGATCGCCGTCCGCTTTGGAATTGTTGCCGTTGCGGTCGCGTTTGTGATTCGCGGCTATCTCGTTTTTCCGATCGGGCAGTGGGCGGTCAGCCGTCTGATTCATGTTCCAGTTCTCACCTATCTCAAACAATTTTTGATTCCGTTAGCCAGTACAATTTTGATGTCGATCGCCATTCTATTGATGCGTCAGCTTCTAGTTTCGGCGGTCAACGTTCCGCTGTTCATCGTGGTTGTGAGTTCCTGCTTCGGGGCTGCTGTCTATCTAGGACTGATTCGGTTGTGGTCGCCCAGCTTATTTGCCAGTTTCCTCAATCTCCTACAATCGTTTCTCGGTCGATCGAGAACCAAAATCTCCTAAACTTCTTTTTTCGCTAGGACGGTGATACTATGTCGCTCCTTCAATTCTCGATCGTCATTCCTACCTACAACCGCCCCGATCGCCTTCAGAACTGTCTTGAAGCGATCGCCAAAGTGGATTATCTTCGTGACAAGTTTGAAATTATTGTCGTGGATGATGGCAGCGAAGTGTCGATCGCGCCGATCGTAGAGCCGTTTCAGTCTCAACTCAATCTCACCCTGTTACGACAGGCCAACGCCGGACCTGCCAGCGCTCGCAATACGGGAGCCGCGATCGCCAAAGGACAATTTATTGTTTTCACTGACGATGATTGTCTTCCGATTGCAGATTGGCTCAGTGCGCTTGATACTCAGTTTCAACAAACACCCAATGCACTGATTGGGGGGCAAACGCTGAACGCACTGCCGGATAATTTGTACTCAACCGCTAGTCAGCTTTTGATTGACTATCTCTACGACTACTACAACAACGGTGAAGCCACCGCGAACTTTTTTGCGTCCAATAATTTCTCGGTTCCCGCTGCGATCTTTCAGTCGCTCAACGGATTTGACACCACATTTCCGCTGGCCGCAGGGGAAGATCGAGAATTTTGCGATCGCTGGCTTTATCAAGGCCATCAGATGGTTTATGCGCCCCAGGTGAAGGTTTGTCATGCTCATCGCTTAACCTTGAAATCATTTTGGCGGCAGCATTTCAACTATGGGCGCGGCGCGTTTTGTTTTCATCAGCACGTGCCCAGCGCAGCCAGAGAGAAATCAAAGTTGAACCGCTTACTTTCTATTTCAATCTGCTCACTTATCCGTTCATTAAAAGATCGGCGGATGCGGCAGTCTTTCTAAGTGCATTGCTGCTGATTTCTCAGGTGGCAAATGTTGCAGGTTTCTTTTATGAACGGCAGTATTTCTCTCAAAAAGTACCCAATCCTGCTTGAAGATTGATCGAACCTGTGGAGTTTGGAGATCAAGCTTTTGTGTCAACCGATACTTTCGATCGCCTACCCAATTCGACCAAAGCATAATTCGGAGAATTTACTGAACTCGCAATTTGCCGAATCAGTTAATCATAAGTAGACCCAATGTACTCGCTGTGCAGTGCGATCGCCCTCATCAAGCATGTGCAGCTTTTACCGTAGAAAAGATGAACGACTTTCTGGAGGAACAAGGCACGTTTGTTCCAGCCGCCGATCGCGTTTGGGGCGACAATGCCCTCGATCCCCGCAAGCAAGAAGCCGATCGCCTGCTCGAAAAAGCGATCGAGCAGCACCAGATCCGCCGCTGTCAGGCTGCACTAAAAACGCTGCGGCAAGCGATCGATCTGTATCAAACTCTGACAGATTTGCAGGGAGAAGGCCGTGCCCTCAGCAGTCTGGGTTTGGCGCACTACGCGCTGGGCAACTATGCCGAAGCGATCGCCTATTCGCAGCAAAGTTTGGCAATTTCGCACCTGACGCTCGATCGCCGCACCCAGCGGCAGGCGTTGGGCAATTTGGGCAACGCCTATCGTCATCTGGAAGACTATGCGCGGGCGATCGAATACAAGCTGCAAAGCCTCAAGGTGGCTCGCGAAATTGCCGATATTCGCGGAGAACTCGCTGCCCTAAACAACTTGGGCATGGTGTATCGCGCCGCAGGCAACGAAGCACAGGCGATCGCCTACTACCAGCAGTGCCTCGATCTCGCTCGTCGGCATCAAGATATCCAGGTTGAGCGGCAGGTACTCCGCAATTTGGGCAATCTGCATCACGGACTGGCAAACTACGGTCAAACGATCGCCTGCTACGAGCAACTGTTACGACTGGTACGCCAGCAGCACGATCGCCCTGCCGAAGCTTTGATCTTGAAAAATTTAGCCAGTGCTGCTCACGCAATGGGCAACTACGCGCAGGCGATCGCCTATCAGAAGCGCGGCTAGAGGTCGCTCGCAGCTTGAAGGACGATCGATCGCAAGAGCAAATCCTCGAAAGCCTCGCCGTCATTCACGAAGTCATGGGCGCATTTGAGCGATCGATCGAGTATTACGAACAGCGGCTGATGGTGGTGCGGCAGTTGGCCGATCCCAAGCTGGAGCAGCAATCGATCGACAGTTTGAAAAATGCCTACTGTGCGATCGGTGAATTTGCCAAAGCCAATCAAATTGATTCGACTGAAACAGCCAATTCGATCGAAACAGCCAACTTCAATTAACGTGGGTGCGATGACCGGATGGGCGGCGTGGCGATCGCAATTACCCCCGCTGCTTCTCCGGCAAATTGCGCGGCGGCACTGCCCGACCTTCATAAAATCGCCGCTCCAGATTGCCCAATCCCCACCAAGCCGCGCCAGCCAGTAGCGACAACAGCAGGAAGGGGAAAGGACGCGCCACTAGCGGAAGAACTGCCCAAGAAATTGCGCCTGCGATCGCCAAGCCCAGCCGTGCCCGCTTCAGGTTTGCCAGTGCCCGACGGCAGCTTGTGCAGTGGACGGTGTGCGAATGGTAGCGATCGAGCAGCACTTCGTTCGGCAGTGGCGCGGCAGCGCTTCACCGGAAACGGATCGGCGGCAAATTGGTTCACCCACTGGCGTAGCTGCGAGACGAACGCATCGGCTTTGGTCGGCAGATAAAAGGCTTGGTTGAAGCGATCGCTGCCGCCTTTGGCCTCCAGATAGCGCTCTTGGTAGTGCAGAAAAATCTGGTCGTCTTCCAAAATGCTGTTTTGGCCGATGTGCGAATACCATCGCGGCGTCAGCTTAATGAAAAAGGCAGGCAGTTTGGACGAGAACTGAAACGGAAAGCGGGCAAACACGCGACACTCGCCTTTGCGAATCGGCGTCGCGTAAACGACCGTCATCGTCCGGCCAAACTGCTTCGAGGTCAGGTCGTGCCACATTAGCCCCGGTGCAATAAAGCGCGTATGCTGCTGGCCTAATGTGCCTTTACGCGGTCCCTCTGCCCAGAGTCCCGTGAAGCCCTGCTTGTCTGCCGCTAGCACTTCCAGTTCGACCGGAGCAGCATTGGCGCGATTGCCGACCGATCGATGGTGCGTGAACGGCACATGGCTGGCATCCAGCACGTTCTCCAACAGCGTCAGCGCGTCATACGGCAAATCGCGAAAGGTGTTGAGACACACCCAGTCGTTTGGCGATTCCTCCAGGGGTTCGACGATCGGAACCGCCACGTTCGCCGCATTCTCCGCTTCACCCGGATAGACAAACAGCAAACCCTGCCGCACCGTCGTCGGCAACGACTGCACACAGGCGCGTTTAGATTCCTGCGGCTTCGTGTCGTCGGGAGCTTGGGGAATGCGATCGCAGACGCCATCGCCGCGAAACGCCCAGCCGTGATACGGGCATTCCAGCAGGCCCTCAGCGGTAATGCGACCTTCGGACAGCGGCGCGAGGCGATGCGGACACTGATCGGCCACTGCGCTCCACCAGTTGGACTGGGCATCCCACCACAGCACCAAATCTTGACCGAGCAAGGTGAACTTGTTGGGCTTGGTTTTGTCCAAATCTTCGACGTAGAAAACGGGATACCACGCTTCTTGGCAGGCAAAGCGATCGGGGTCGCTGCCTCCGGCAGGCAGTTCGTTTGAGGTTTGGACTGAGGCAGGCGCGTCGATCAGCATGGTCAACCGAAAAAACTGCTTTACATAGCTTAACGATTTTCGTCGGACGGCGGACGGCGGGTGTCGGGTGCGGGGTGTCGGATGTCGGCTGAAAACTGAGGAATTGACAGCGATTTGAGCGGCCAGCCTTGCTGATTCGTGTTGGCGCACCTGTCCTCATTTTTTGGTCTACCGCGATGAAACGCAACAGTCAGGACGACTTCGATCGCCCTTTCGATCGCCCTTTCGATCGCCGTTTCGCCTGCTGTTGCGACTGGGGCGGCGTTCGGTGAGCGCCGAAATATTTTTCGCTGCGATAGCGCAGCCAAACGCGCAAAACTTCGGGAATTTTTGCTTTTTGATCTTTGGTGAGCGTGTTGTAGAGTGCCAAGCGCGATCGCGCTCTCCCCGACAGGCGGCGTTGTTGTGAGCATCCCAATAGCTGCGGGCGACTCGAATGCGCCGACACACTTCTTTAATCAGCGCATCTCCCGTCAAATCATCTTGTGCCATCGTTCAAATTTTAGTGGCCGATACGATCGATCCTAACGCTCGCTCAGAGCTGATTTGTGAAGTAAATCTTAAGCAGTCATGCGTTTGACCATCAGCCGAATCAAAGACCCATAAATCATTGCTTCACTCACCTCCGAGTACACCTCGTAATCCTTGCTTAACCGCCGAAAGCGATTGAGCCAGCCAAACGTGCGCTCCACAATCCACCGCTTCGGCAGCCGCTCGAACGTCTTGCCCATTCGCTTAATCACTTCAACGCGCACCTGCTCTCCACACACCTGCCGCACGGCATTGGCAAAGTTCTTGCCCGAATAGCCTTGATCCACCCACACCACTTCTAGGCGATCGAGTTTTTCCTTAGCTTCATCAAGGACGACAATGGCTCCTAATCGCTCTGAGGCGTTGGCTTCGCTCACCAGCACGCCAAGCACCAATCCTTGCGAGTCTACGACAATGTGCCGCTTACGGCCCTTAACCTTTTTGCCACCATCGAAGCCGTAGAGCGCCCCCTTTTTTCCGTCGTCTTGACGGATTGAGAATCGGCAATCGCCACGCTCGATTGTTCGGGTCTGCCTAACTCTCGGCGCAGTTGTTGGCGCACACTATCGTGCATCTGTTGCCACAGCCCCTTGCGCTGCCATTTCTCGAAGTAACCGTAGACGGTGCTGTAAGGCGGCAGGTCATGCGGGAGCATTTCCCACTGACAGCCCGTGCGCTGCACATAGAAAACGCCATTAAGGATTTCGCGAAAATCCACTTCTCGTGGATGACCAAAGCCTTTGGGCAAGGGCAGCAGAGGTTTGAGGATTTCCCATTCGGCATCACTCAAGTCGCTGGGGTAAGCTTTACGCTGGGGATTGGCAATGGTGGGTAGACGGCTCATCGGGGGGAGAACAACTCGACTCAACTGAGCTTAAAATCGAGTTCTGACCGACCCCTGCATCTTTCAGGTTTTCTTCACAAATCAGCTCTAAACGGTAAGATGCTATGACAAATCTTGCTTCTTCTTTGCCAATATTGAAACTAAAAATTTGTGAATTTTCTCCTTCACCTAACTCCTTTTTGATCTCTACCTCATAGGCTTGTAAGTTGCGAACAAAGTACCATGCATAAGCTTGTTTAATCAGATTTGAGAATAAGATCAGTCCTAGAACTGCTAACAAGCTTAAGAACCTAAAAGCAGGAAAAGAGTGGAATCAAACTTTGGAATTGTGGGTAAGACGACTTCAGAAACTGGTTTCCAAATGATGATGACTGCTCCTACTACTCCGAGTAACTTGAAATCATCATAAGCACTTTTTATCACTTCTTCTGCTTTATCACTCAGTCTTGCATATTCTTTGTAAAGGTATTCTAATTTTGGGTTAGATTCTGCATCCATTTGTGACACTCCAACAGCAAGCTGAGAGCATCATCTCACAGACAGCCTCGAAACACTCAGCTTTGGTTATCAACAGATAAACTTCGAGTACTGTCCTTCCCGATCGCTCTGCGGCATAACGACCAAGATAAGCGGCAGCAGATAACCTTCGTATCACCACCAAGATCTCTCAACTGTCCGCTTCATCGACTTGTTAGCTGGCTGGCGCTACCAAACGCCTATTAATGCTTGAATTTTGGATTGTGCTTCGTCTAGTCCCCGTTTCTGTGCCTCGTCTCCCATATCTAGACCATTGGCATGAATAAACTGAATATCAGTCACACCGATGAATTGAAACGCATAGCGAAGGGCAGGTTCCTGACAATCCCATCCTTCGTAAGGAGAACCCGTCCCATACTCAACGCCTCGTGATGTGATGAACAAAACTTTCCTGCCGTTCGCAAGTCCTTTGAATTGACCATCCTCGAACGCGAATGTGCGACCCACACGAACTACTTGATCAATGTATGCCTTGAAGTTGGATGGAATACTGAAGTTATACATTGGCACACTGAAAACACACCGATCAGCCGCTAGAAACTCATCCACCAACTCATCCACCAACTCATCAGAAAACTTCAGCAGTTCAGCCATCTTTGGAGTCAGTGCTTCTGGAGGAGTAAAATCAGCCGCAATCCAGTCTTCGGTGACGTGGGGAACTGGCGTTTGTCTTAAATCACGGTAGGTAATCACATCATCAGGATGTTGGTCTTGCCAAGCAGCGATGAACTCCTTTGCCAACTTGCGAGATTTGGAGCGATCGCCCCGTGAACTTGAATCAATATGCAGAATGTTAGCCATCGTGCCTCAACCAGAACTTTCATTCGCCATCTAGACAGTAAAGCAGTCACTTACTAAAGTAAAGTAGGCACGAAAAAGTAACTAGAAATCTAAGAGAAACTGGTGAGCCGATATGACTGAGCCTAAATGCTGTCCATTGGAAATCCTGTTACGTCACATCTCAGGACAATGGACGCTCTACATTATTTGGATTCTTGACACGAATGGCGCACTGCGATTTGGTGAACTGAGGCGAAAAGTGGATGGCATCTCGACCAAAGTTCTCACTGAGCGGTTAAGGCTTTTGGAGTCGATTGAAATTGTTCACCGTCACCACGAACCCACAATTCCACCACAAGTCACTTACACTCTTACTGAGCGCGGCAAAGAATTATCTGGAACACTCGATCATCTTTATGAACTGGCTGTGCGCTGGTATGGCACTGAGCAGGAAGCTGCGGTCTGATCTATCCCGAACATCAACAGATGATTTCAAAATAATGCCGCCACCTGTGACCGAAGCCAGCTAACAAATTGTTATGCAGAACTACTCTATCTAATTGCCTCGCACAGGTCGTTATGCAGAATGCTTGCTGGCTAATCTGCTTATTTATACCGTTGAACAGCAAGCATTCCATATATTCATCCTGATTCAGGTCAGTGACATCCTCCCGACGCTCACCCGAAGCGGGTAGAGCGCGGGCTTCCTTTCCTCGCGGTTAGGGTTTCCTGCTTCATTGGAGTTCCCAAGCAACTTTCCTCCACAGGCAGCATTGCCGTCTGTCCAACGGCTGTCAGTCC
>JAAUTJ010000064.1 GCA_012031475.1 Leptolyngbyaceae cyanobacterium SM1_3_5
TGCCCGTAGCGGATTGGCATATTGAGGATCTCCAGCCGCAGATCAAACAGCAGCGCATCGACACGGGCGGGCAGCGGCAGGCTGGAGGACGACTTGACGATTCCGCTGGACGAATCGGCAGGCGGGGCGATACCGTTCCGGGAGCGCTGCGCGATCGGTGGGTCGGGCAGAACGGCAGTGGCTTCGAGAGCGTCGCGATAGAGTGGGGCGAACATTTGGACGATCGATTGCGCCACGATCCGATAGTGTCCCTGACGGTTTAGCGTTTTGACAATGCTGTCCAAGACGGCCTGTAGCTGGTCGATCGTCGTGGCAAGGCTGTGCAGTTCTTCCACCAGTTCGCGAAACGGAACGCGCTCGAGCCGGGTGCGATCGTTTTCCCAAACGTTGTGACAGGCGCAGACGAGCAGCTTTTTGATCCGCATGGCGTCGGGGTCGGCCTGAAGCTGGGCGGCGATCTGCTCATAGCGCTGGCGCTTTTCGGGCGAGGCTGGAGGCGCAGTGTAGAGCAGGCGGCAGCAGTTGGCAATTACGTTGGCGACCAGCGTGTATTCGGCGGGCTTGTTCAGCGTTTTGACGAGTGCTGCCAGATGCGACTGGAGGCGATCGAACGTTGGGGCAATCTGCTGAATGGTTTGCAGCAAATCGATCCAGGCATATTGACCCAGCTTGGCTGGCTCGCTTTCCCAACTGCCGTGACAAGCGTAGACCAGCAGTTTTTTGACGCGCTGCTGGCTGTGACTTTGGGCGATCGCCTGAGCGACAACATCGAGACGCGGAGTAGCTGTCATTGCAGTGAATGTCGGATGACCTGATGAGCGGCGTTGGAGCAGCGCCGGGTGAACGAAATGCTTGGCAATAGCATTCCCGCACAAATGGCGAATGGCAACAGACAAACGGCTTTTCCTGGCGATCGCCTCGCATCGATCGGCAAAGAATCGATCGAGTTGAGATTGAACTTGCTCGCCTTTAGACCCTCATAACCCGAGGAGTTTTGCAGGCGCTCAATGTGAGGATAATCGCAAACTTCAGTTAATCTACTGAGGCTTGAGAATGATGTTTGAGCGGTTTTGCAAAATCTCAACAGGGAAAAAAGTCTCCACAGGGAAAAGTTGAATTCGCTCTATCACTTCTAGCTCAATGATTTCTACTTCTATCATCCTGCGAATGTTGAACGAAATCCGGCAAGGCGTGGATAAAGCTGACCAAAGCGCTGCCATGCCGCTTCGAGATTTGGCGACATCGATCGCGGTTCGGTGACTTGAGCCACTGCGGGCGCGGGAAATTCCAGCCCGATCGCCATGCCTGCGAGTCGGGCGGCTCCTTGGGCAGAGGCGGCACTGACGCTCATGCTGTGCAGCGGCACTTGCAGCACATCGGCCAAAAGCTGTCGCCACTGTGGATCGATCGAGCCGCCGCCCGCCAACCGCAGCGCGTCGATCGATCCTGTTGCTCGAAGTGCGTCAAGTCCTTGCCGGACGGCAAACGCCACTCCTTCGAGGCTCGATCGCATCAGGTGAGCGCGAGTGTGAACCAAGCTTAAGCCCGTCCAACTGCCGCGAATTTGCGGATCTAGATGCGGTGTGCGCTCGCCCGTCAGGTACGGCAAAAAGGTTAAGCCCGCGCAGCCCGGTTCGATCGCAAACGCCTCGGCGTAAACTTCAGGCCAAGTGTAACCCAGCAGTCCGCGCACCCACTCCAGCGCTAAGCCCGCATTCTGCATCGCGGCGAGGCCATACCACTGCTGAGGCAAAGCCGATCGAAACAGGTGCGTTCCGGTTGCAGATCGATCGCGGGCTGCGATCGAATCACGGCAATTTGCGCGGCTGTGCCGATCGTCAGTTGCGCCAGTTCCGGCTCGACCAGTCCGCTGCCAACCAAAGCCGCTGCCGTATCGCCCGCGCCTGCCGCAACGGGAATGCCCGCAGGCAAATTCAACTGTGCTGCTGCTTCTGGGGTGAGATGTCCGGCAATTTGGCTGGAGGGCACGATCGGAGCGAGCCAATCAGCGCGTAAATGCAAAGTCGCGAGGATGTCTTCCGCCCAGCGATCGCCTGCCACGTCGTACAGCAGCGTTGCCGAAGCATCCGAGGGTTCCGCCATCGCCAATCCGGTCAGGCGGAGGCGAATCCAGTCTTTGGGCTGGAGTGCCCAGCGAGCCGCCCGGTAGATTTCCGGTTCGCGATCGCGCAGCCACAGCAGCGAAGTTCCGGCCATGCCAGCGGCGATCGGATTGGCGAGACGCTGACGCATTTCCAAGTCAAGCTGCTGATAGGCGGCGATCGCCTCGGTCGATCGCGTGTCTGCCCATAAAATTGCTGGACGCAACGGCTCGCCTGTTGCCGATGCCAAGACGACACCGTGCATTTGCCCGGACAGTCCGATCGCCTGCACGGGTTGATTTTGAGCGATCGATCGGACGGCGATTACAGCGGCATTCCACCACGCCTGCGGATCGGTTTCTGCCCAGTCAGGCTGCGGCGTCTCGACCGGATAAGCTTGCGACGCTTCTGCCAAAACCGTGCCCTCGATCGACAACAGGGCTTTCACAGAGCTTGTGCCGAAATCCAAACCGAGCAGCATGGGAAAAGGGATGCAGTGGACTCGATCGTATCGTGGTGGGGATCGAAGCGGCGATCGCGATGGTTTAATGAAAAGCAGCGAGTGGAGAAATGACGGTGCGCTGCCCCAAAGACCGCAAAACAGAACTTGAATGCAGTACGCTCAGCGGCAATCTGGCCGTGCAGTGCTGTTCGGACTGCAAAGGAACCTGGATTCCCGCTGCTGAATATGAAGTGTGGCAAAGCCAGCACGATCGCACTCACGATCTGCCTGCGACGCTGGACGTGGACTATGTGCAGTCCCCGTTCGACATGAAAGCCGCTCTGTGTCCAGAGTGCAACCACTACCTCAGCCGCGCCAAAGTTGGCCTCAAAACGCCCTTCTACGTCGAGCGTTGCCCCAACTGCAACGGCATCTGGTGCGATCATGGCGAGTGGGAAGTGCTGGAAACGCTCGGTTTGCACACGGCGATCGAACATCTGTTCACGAGCGAATGGCAAATCCGCATCAAGGCGCGAGAAACGGCAGAGCGCGAACGCGAAGCGACGATCGAAAAATTGGGCAAAGACTTGGCCGCACGAGTATTTGATTTAGCAGAACGATTGGAAAATCATCCAAACGGCGATTTTGGCGTCGCGTATTTAATGCGCCGATTCGATCGATAATTTGCAAACCGCATTTTCGTCTGAGGGAGCCAAGATCGATGCCGCCAATTCGTTTGTCGCTGAGTGCTGCCGCCTTGTCGATCGCTGCCGTTCCGCTGATCCCATTACCTGCTCGATCGCAGCCGCTTCCTGCCTGCGAACCGCCCCGCGCCGACGAGTTTCTGCTGATCGTTGTAGACCCGACAGACGACATCGAAACGCAGTTGCGAAACGCGCTTCCCGGCAACGCGACTGCGATCGCTTGCACCTATCTGAGCGATCGCGTCCTCCGCATCGACGGCTTCAACACGCCGGAGGTGGCTGAGTCTTGGGCGCAGTATGCCAGCGATGCCAGCGGGCTGCGAACCTTTGTGGCACGTCCTCCAGCGGCTCCAGAATCTCCGGCGATCGCTCCCACTCCCTCGATCGCGCCATCCGCCACAGCCGCCGTCCCGCCCGCCGATCCGTTTCCGCAGCCGACTGGCCTCGCTGCTCCCAGTCCTACCCCTGCGCCACCCGCTGCGATCGCGCCTCCCAGTCCTGCGCCACCCGCTGCGATCGATCCTGCTGCGCCCGTTCCGCCTGCTGCACCTGTCGCCACTGCCCCCACGACCACGCCGACTTTCAATCCGCAACCGCTCGGAGCGGGCTATGCCGTTTTGGTGGACTATGCGACTCGGCCAGAGGTGGCGATCGACCTGCGGCAAGCTCTTTCCCGTCGATGTCGGCTTGGTGGCCTACGGTCAGCGTTCCTACCTGCTGGCAATCAAACGCCTGATTTAGCCGCCGCAAATCAAGTTTTGCAAACCTTGACCCAACAGAATTTCACTGCCCTGCTGGTGGACAGCCAAAGCGCTATTCTGCTGACGCCTGTGGTTGCCAAGCTCGATTGAGCGGAAACTTTGAGCGGGCGATCGACCCATCCGCAACCGCTCGATCGCTGAATCTTGTTCTATGATGGCTGATAACGATTATCGTTCTAGGAGACTGACGCGATGGTGGCTGCTCAAACCCCTGCATCCGTGCCCGTAACCGTCCTGACGGGCTACCTGGGAGCCGGAAAAACCACGCTGCTGAACCGCATTTTAACTCATGAACACGGCAAGAAAGTCGCCGTTATTGTGAACGAATTTGGCGAAGTGGGCATCGACAATCAGCTTGTGGTGGATGCCGATGAAGAGATTTTTGAAATGAACAACGGCTGCATTTGCTGTACGGTGCGCGGCGATCTGATTCGGATTATTGGAAACTTGATGCGGCGGCGCGATAAGTTCGATCATTTGGTGATTGAAACAACCGGATTGGCCGATCCTGCTCCGGTCATTCAAACCTTTTTTATGGATGAGGATGTGCGATCGCAAGCCAGCCTGGATGCGGTTGTTACCGTCGTTGATGCTAAACATATTTGGCAGCATTGGGACGCTGACGAAGCCCAAGAACAAATCGCCTTTGCTGACGTGATTTTGCTCAACAAAACCGACCTGGTTGCGCCCGAAGAATTGCAGCAACTTGAGCAACGCATCCGCAACATGAACGCAATGGCGAAGATCTATCGCACTCGTGATGCTCAAATTGAAATGGATGCGATTTTGGGTGTGCAGGCGTTTGACCTCGATCGCGCCCTCGACATTGATCCGGAATTCTTGAACGAAACCGCGCACGAACATGACGAAACCGTCGGCTCGATCGCACTGGTGGAATCGGGTGCGATCGATGGCAAAAAGCTGAACGAATGGATTAGCGAACTGCTGCGAAATCAGGGCGCAGATATCTTTCGGATGAAAGGCATTCTCAACATTCAAGGTGAAGAGAATCGCTATGTCTTTCAAGGCGTTCACATGCTGTTTGATGGACGGCGCGATCGCCCCTGGAAACCGACTGAAACACCCAAAATGAATTAGTTTTCATCGGGCGCAATTTGGACGAAGCCAAGCTCAAAGCCGATTTTCAAGCATGTCTGGTATGAAGCGCGTCGCGGAATTTCGACAGCAGTGGCGTGGCGATTTGTCCGATTACGTCACGGCGATCGCCTGGTCATCCAAAGGAATTTTCGCTGCCAGTTCTGCGGCAGGTGAAATCCTCCTGGGGTCGCCGACTGAGCAAACCACGCTGCGATCCGGAGATGACCGATCGATCGACTGTCTCGCCTTTTCACCGGACGGTCAGCTTCTCGCCAGTGGCGGGCAGAACGGGCAGGTGCAAATTTGGCGCATCGGACAGGCCGAACCCTTGACCACGCTGGAAACCCGATCGTGGGTCGATCGTCTGGCCTGGAGTCCGACGAGCAATCAGCTTGCCTTCAGCCTGGGGCGCTATGTGCAGGTGTGGGACGCGCAGGCGGGCGAGGTGGTAACAACGCTGAACTTTGCGGCCTCTTCCGTTCTGGATCTTGACTGGCGCAGCGACGGCCAATTTCTCGCGCTGGGCGGCTATCAGGGCACGATCGTTTGGCGGGCGAGCGACTGGGACGAAGACCCGATCGTTTTGGAAACGCCCTCGGCCAGCGTTGCGATCGCTTGGTCGCCCGATCGCACCTACCTGGCGCAGGGCAATCTCGACAGCACGATCGCCCTGTTTGAGTGGGGCAATCCGGCTCCCTGGCTGATGCAGGGCTTTCCGGGCAAGGTACGTAAACTGGCCTGGTCGCAAGTTTCCACGCGCAGCAAAGCACCGCTGCTCGCCTCAGCCAGCGGTGCTTCTGTCGTCCTTTGGGAGCGCGACGCGGATGAGCAAATTGGCTGGAACAGCGATGTTTTAGCCAATCACGATCGCACCGTGCAGGCGATCGCTTTTCAGCCCAAAACGCTGCTGCTGGCCTCGGCTGCTGAAGATGGCTGGCTGGCGCTGTGGCAGCAAGGCCGCCTGATTCAGTCGTTCAACGATGCGCCGGATGGTTTTTCAACATTGGCATGGCATCCGCAAGGTCAGCAGTTGGCGGCGGGCGGCTGCAACGGCGAACTGATTGTTTGGCAGCAGGCCGGACAAGGATTTGGACAGCGAAAATAGCGATCGAAAAATCACTTTTTAGAGCAGCAATTCGATCAAAATTGAATCGAGAACGAGCAATTTTTGATACTTTCGATCGCCGCATTGACATCGCGAAAATCTGCAAGAAAAATCAGTTATTTAGCTTATTGAATATTCTTTAAGTCTGGGCAGTTTCCAAAAAAGCGTCTGCTATGATTTCAGAGAAAATTGATAGGCAATTTGCTGACTATCAATTGGAACAATGCTCAATTTGGTGGATGTTTTTGACAAAGGAGAATCGGCTTTCCACCCGCCGCAATAAAACTATGACGTTAATCTTGAGTGCATCGACGATCGCTGCTGCCGAACAAAATCTGCCCGCTCTTCTCCCTGAACTTTGGCAAGATTCGCTGCAAACCTTCCCCCTCGCTCATGCTGCCTTGGCGCGAGCCGCAGAGCAAGCAAAAGCCGATGGTGCCAAGGCGATCGTTTCTCCGGCAGATTTAATCGACTTGACGGGCTACAGCCTGGAGCGATACAGCCTAGAGATCAAATCATTCCGGTTTTCTGATGCGCTGTGGCGACTGGCAGCAGAAATTCACGGAGTCACATTTGCAACGCGGCTGTGTCATCAAGTTGCAGCCTTCACGCCGACTTCTGCTGGCATGAGTGCCTACGCTAAATTCACCTCACCCGCGAATCAAGCACTGTGTCAGGTTGCAGGTTTGACGGACTGTTAGATTGGCAAAAAATCAGCAGTTGCTAATGCAAATCGATCGAACTTTCTAACAGAAACAAAGCGGCTTAAAATCACAACTTTGAGCCGCTTTGATCATAGAGACAGAAGCATCTACCGCAGAGCATTTGGCATCGCGCATCTGGTTTGGGCAGGTCGTCACCTCCCGCGATCGCCACCTCCCGCGATCGCCACACTTTAACGTCCGTTCGATGCGCCATGTGCGATCGTGACAGCCCCCAAATTCGCCACTCACAGGGAATGAGGCCAGTCGATCGACCCGCTAGACCCACCCAGCAGAGAAACGACTGTTCCAAGAGGCGATCGCTCCCGCAAATCATCCTCAAAGTTCCCATTCATGGGGGATTTGGGGGGCTGCTCCGATCGCAACAGGCTCGTCGAACGGAACCCGTTTCGCATCGATCGCCCCATCGGTCAATTTCCGGCCACGCCGTCTTCTCTCGCTGCCCGCTGCACTGCCGCCGCCACAGCCGGAGCAACGCGATCGTCAAACACAGAGGGCACGATAAACTCCGCAGCGAGATCGGCAGGTTTAATCAGCGAGGCGATCGCCAAGGCCGCTTCGAGAAACATCGAAGTGGTCATCGTTGAAGCGCGACAGTCCAGTGCCCCTCGGAAAATGCCGGGAAAAGCGAGGACGTTGTTGATTTGGTTGGGATAGTCGCTGCGTCCGGTTGCCATGACTGCGACCAGATCCGAGACGAGTTCCGGCTGAATTTCGGGAATCGGGTTCGCCATCGCCATTACGATCGGGTCTTTTGCCATCGATCGCACCATGTCCGGCGACACCACTCCGGGCGCACTCACGCCTAAAAAGATATCTGCTCCAACCATTGCATCTGCCAAACTGCCGCTCTGCGAAATAGCAAACTCGCGCTTTTGGTCGTTCAGGTCGGGGCGATCGAGGCTCAAAATTCCGCGTGAATCGCACATGGCAATCTGTCCGGCTCCGGCTTTTTGTAAGAGTCGAGCGATCGCCACGCCAGCGGCTCCGGCTCCGTTGATCACAATTCGGGCATCTTCGAGCGATTTGTGAACCAGTTTCAGGGCGTTGTAGAGCGCGGCCAAGGAAACGATCGCTGTGCCGTGCTGGTCATCGTGAAAAATCGGAATGTCCAGTTCGCGCTGAAGTCGAGCTTCAATTTCAAAGCAGCGCGGCGCACTGATGTCTTCCAAATTGACGCCGCCAAAAACCGGAGCAATGTTCTTCACCGTCTGAATAATTTCGTCCGTATCTTGCGTGTCGAGACAAATCGGAAACGCATCAATTCCGGCAAATTCGCGGAACAGCATCGCCTTTCCTTCCATCACGGGAAGGGCACCCGCAGGTCCCAAATTGCCCAAGCCCAAAACCGCACTGCCATCCGTGACGATCGCAACCGTATTGCTTTTAATCGTCAGCGAATACACTTTCGCGGGGTCTTCCGCGATCGCCATGCAGACCCGTCCGACTCCGGGCGTGTAGGCCATCGCCAAATCATTTTGATTGCGGACAGGAATTTTGCTTTGGACGCCAATTTTGCCGCCCTTGTGCAAATTGAAGGTGCGATCGCTGACGTTCAAAACGGTGATTTCTTGATCTTTGAGCGCTTTGACAGCGGCCACAATCTGATCGGCATGTTCCGTGCTGGACGCATCCACAGTAATTTCTCTGGTGATCAGCTTGCGATTTTGCTCCACAAGGTCAATTTGGCCGATGTTGCCGCCTGCGTTGGCGATCGCCTGCGTCACCAATGCCAGCTTTCCGGCCTGATGCGGAAGCTGAAACCGAATTGATAAGCTGTAGCTGGGATTGGGCGTCAAACTGACCATAAGCGTTGAAATTGAAATCGACACAGAAAGAACATTCTTTCCAGCTTAGTCGAGCTTTTCCCTTCCGAACTGTACTGATTCACACCCATTACGCAGAATGAAGAAAATTTACTTTGGTAATATCCGCATTTTTGCTTCAATCTTGGGAAAGCAGATAAGTGGATAAAACTGGCAGTTTACTCAGTGATTTATCTTTGGATGGTTACAAACAAGGTCGCTGAATCTGCGACTTTAGCGCCGAAAAAAGAGGTTAATTTATGAAAGTACAGTACTCCTTATTCGCGCAGGTTGTCCTAGCTCAAGACTTACCAAATATCAGCTTAAGCGTGGAGATGTGGCAACGATCGTGGAGCATTATGCGACACCGGAAGGCGAAGATGGCTATAGCTTAGAAGGATTTGATGTAGTGACTGTAACGATCGAAGTTGCTGCTTCACAAATCATTTCGATCGCCCAGTGGCAACAAGAAGAAATGCTTCTAGCAAAGCTTCGACAACTCTCGGAGGCGAAGCGATCGCAACTCGAAGACTATCTCGATTTTCTGTTGCAGAAGAAAAACTGAACTAGCATCAGCTTATGATCGAAGTATGCCAAGCATCTACGCTGAAATTGAAATTAACGGAAGCCGCGATCGCGCTTGGAACGCTTTGATCCGTAAAGAGCGCTGGCGCGAGTGGAATTCGTTTTTGTTCGATTGCAGTCCCGGTCGCGACTTTCAACTGAATCGATCGGTGATTTTGGCAGTTCAGCGGCTCAAAGGCGAGCCGGATACCGAGTTTGAAGCGATCGTCACGGTTCTACAGCCGAATGTTTGCTTGCAGTGGCGGGCGATCGCTCCAGGCTACAAGAATGAGCATTCGCTGGAACTGCAAGATGTGGGCTGGCAGCGCGTCAAGTTCACCTATCGTCAAACATTTTCAGGGCGATTGAGCGGTTTATTTTGCCGTTTTTGCGGCGCGATGAACAGCAGGGCATCGATCGAATGGCGCGAGAATTGAAATATTATCTGGAGCGCTAAATCAAGAATGAAAACAGCGTTGCAGTTCGATCGCAACGCTGTTTCAGATCAGCTACCCGATCGATCGCGACTCGCAGCGATCGTCATACAGCCGCACAATTTCCGCCACGACTGCCTCGATGCTGAGTCCATCTGACTGAATTTCGATCGCGTCTGTCGCCTTTCGCAAAGGGGCGATCGTGCGGGTACTGTCTTTGCGATCGCGCTCCAAAATTGCCCACTCCAAATCTTCCAGGCTGACTTCCGGGCGCCTTGGTCTTTGAGGTCTTGCTGGCGGCGGCGAGCGCGTTCCTGCACCGAAGCCGTCAGAAAAATCTTCAGTTCCGCATCGGGAAAGACAAACGTGCCGATGTCGCGCCCTTCCATCACCACGCCGCCGCGCCGCCCGTACTGCTGCTGGCGCTTCACGAGTTCTTGCCGGACGGCGGGCTGAGCCGCGATCGCAGACACCTGAGCCGTCACTTCCAGGCTGCGAATTTCGTGCGTTACGTCCTGACCGTTAGTCAAAACCTGCTGGCCTTCAAGCTGAATCTCGCAGCGGCTCGCCAATTCTGCGATCGCAGGCTCGTCTTCGATCGCGATTTTTGACTGCAAGACCAGCCAGGTGAGGGCGCGATACATTGCTCCGGTGTCGAGGTGCAGCAGTCCCAATTCTTCGGCGACGCGCCGCACGACAGTGGATTTTCCGGCTCCGGCAGGTCCGTCGATCGCCACGATCGGACGGCGATCGCGCAGCACCAAATTGTCAATCAGGCGCGTGGACTCCAGGCGAGCAGCAACGGCCAGCAGGCCAGATTCTTCGATTCTCTTTAGCGGCATCATGGTGGTGGGATGGACAAGCTCGACATATTCAGGTTGAAGACTGGGCGCGATCGCCAGTTCCTCACGGACGGCAGCAATCAACAGTTGGCTTTGGCGTTCACCTTGGGCAAAAAGCTGTTCGGCCCGCTGCAAACTGCGGTAGATCACAGCGGCTTGCGATCGCGCCTCGGCAGACAAATACTGATTGCGCGAACTCAAAGCTAAACCGTTTGGCTCACGGACGATCGAACAGGGAACGATTTCGACGGGCAAATTCAGATCCGCAACAATCCACCGCAAAACCGCCAATTGCTGAGCATCTTTCTGGCCGAAATAGGCGCGATCGGGCTGAACGATGTTGAGCAGTTTGGTGACGACGGTTGCCACGCCCTGAAAATGACCGGGACGTGTTCTGCCGCACAAGCCGCGAATCATCATCGCAGGCGGATTCACTTCCGTCAAGGCGCGATCGCCAAACTCAGCGCCATACAGTTCAGCCGCATCCGGCGCAAAAATCGCGTCCACGCCCGCCTGTTCGCACAAAGCACGATCGGCTTCGAGTGTCCGGGGATACTGCTGAAAATCCTCATTGGGCGCAAACTGAAGCGGGTTGACAAAAATGCTGACGATCAGGCGATCGTTTTCCTGTCGGGCGCGATCGATCAGGCTCAAATGTCCGCTGTGTAAGGCTCCCATCGTCGGCACAAGGGCGACGGAAATCACCGACGGTGAAGCGATCGCGGATGCTGCTGTTGCCCAGTGCTGCCGCTGACCAAATTTTTCGATTTGCAAGTAGCAGCGCAAGCCTGCGATTGTTGTAAACAGCCGCACCCGTTTCTCCCGCTTTGCTTGGAATCCCTCCGACCTAGTTTACTCAATTCGGATTGAAACCTGCCGCACTTGATACTTTGCAGATCGACGGCTTGGAGTTGAGTTGGGTTTGCCCCTGCCAAATTAGCCGAAGCTCGATCGCTCCATCCTAAAACATTTTTACTTTGAATCGTCCCAGAGTTTTGGACGTAATCTTGATCAATTGCGGCAAAGTCTTAAACCTGCTGGAACATTGGAAATAGCAGCATTTTCGCCCTTGGCAATTGAGGAAATTGCCGCGAAGCTCGATCGATCGCCACTGCAAAAAGGCGGTCTGCAAATCGAATCAGCCTCAGCAGATTTTTCCTTTAATACAATAAAAGCCCTGCGGTTTTGGTAGGTTAATTTGTCAAATATTCTGCTGAGATTTCCAGCCAAATTTGTTCCCCCATATTTTTTGGAAATTGTCAAACTAAGTAAATAGTTTGTTATATTGGTTCACATACGCAGTCAATCAGCCCTGCTCTGATACTCAGTCTGAGACCTGTGTTGTAAGCCTACCAAACTCAAATTTGGTTGCTATTGTCAAGCTGAATCTCTTCTTCATTCAGCCTGAATTGACCGGAATTGAGAAGGAACTTTTCTAAAGTTTTCTCTCAGCAAATACTAACCTCATAGAGAATCGCTATGACCACCGAAAGCTTCAAAGATCGCGGTCTGTTGAGTCTTAGCGTTTCTGATTCGTTCGATCGAATAATCAATTCACTGCGTCGCCTGTTGTTGGTTAGCCTACTAACTGGTCTAGTCTCGCTGTCAGGAGCATCTGCAACGGCAATGGCGGCACCTGCTGTCATTGCAACGCCCGAAACTGCGCTACAGGTTGTCGAATCACCTGCTCAAAGCGATCGCCTTCTTGCCCTTGCTGACTGCTTGCCAAAGCGACTGAGCCAGCCCAATCTCAAGCAAGCCTGGAGCGAAATGGGCAACGATCAGTTTGAGCGAATTTTGCACCTGACTGATAATCCAAAGCTGAGCGAAGCAGAAACCGAACTGAAGGACTGCTTGAACCGCAAAGGATTCAAAAAGTAACAAATTCACTTTATTCGGAGATAACGTTAATGACTGCATTCTTCTCCGCGTCTGACTCACTTTTGGGAGCGATCGCCATTCAGGGCGATTTGGCAAGTCGGCTGTCATCTTCTCTAACGCTGACTTCCAGCCAGTTTAATTTGATCTACAACGCCTTTTCGTTTGCGATCGCTGCGATGTTTGCCTCGGCTTTGTTCTTCTTGAACGCTCAAGGGCAAGTCGGGCAAAATATCGAACGGCGCTGCTGGTTTCAGCAATTGTTGTTAGCATTGCGGGCTACCACTACTTTCGGATCTTCAACAGTTGGGAAGCTGCCTATCGTTTGCAGGACGGCGTCTACACGCTGACGGGCGAACCGTTTAACGATGCCTACCGCTATGTGGATTGGCTGTTGACCGTGCCCCTACTGCTGGTGGAAACGGTGGCGGTGCTGGCACTTCCGGCGAAAGAAGCCAAGCCG
>JAAUTJ010000065.1 GCA_012031475.1 Leptolyngbyaceae cyanobacterium SM1_3_5
AGACGCGCCGGGCGATTGCCCCTCGCATCTGGAGCGGCCAATCCGCTTTGGCCTTGCGTCTCAGGCGGATCGTAGGTGAACAGCAGGTAAACAAAATCTCGACCTTGATTTTGCCCAAAAAGCGGATCGATCGCAAGTCCCAACAGCCCGCGATCGGCAACGTTGTTCACCTGAGACGAGATGTCGATGAACGGTGTCGATTGCAGACCTGCCGAACCAACCACCTTGACGACGCCGCCCTTCTCCGCAATGAACATCAAGTTGCCGCTGGGCGTCCAGTCGAACGTCGTGGGCTGAATCAGGTCAGAAACCACTGATTCTCGGCGGACGGAGCCTACTGGAGGCGGAGGTGGGGGCGCGGTTCCAACAATAAGCTGCGCGTCTGCCCAGTTTGCGTGGTCATAGCCCATGCCGTTGCTCGCATCGGTGACCACGAGCGTCAGAACTTGCCGACCCGAAACGTCAACATTGACGAATTGAGTTGCACTGCTGCCCGTCATCAGGCCGCTATTGAAGAGCGAAACGCCGTCGGCCAAAACGTGAAAGACCACAGAACCCCTATCACCCACCTCATCATCCATTCCCACAAAGGCATTGAAGCTGTTGTAAGCGCCACCAAGCTGATAGGTGATTTGCGAGTTGGAATGAACGCCCAGCCCTTTCGTGTAGGAAACGCCGTTGAGCGTTAGCCTGTTGCCATCACCCGCACTCGCCTCGCCATTACTGGCATCTCTTTCAACAGGTCCCCAGCCGTTTGTGGCCGCTGTCCAAGACAGATCGCTGAGATAGGTTGAGGTTGAGGCTGCGCGATCGCGAATGGCAATGGCAGAAGTTCGAGATGGGCCTAGATCGGCTCCGGTCGGATTTTCAATCAGCACACTGACGCTGGTGTTTGTGCCTGCCACTTGATCGTCGAGCGTTTGAACGGTAATTGTTTTTTGCGTTTCTCCGGGTGCGAATGTCAGCGTAGACAGTGGAATGTCAACGTAGTTGACGCCGGGAATTCCAGTGGTGTTGCCGCCCGTGTAGTAGTCGATCGTGGCGGTTCCGGTGGCGTCGCCTAGGCGCTGAACTGGAATGGTCACCATTCCACCTTCTGCCACCTGAGAACTGTTGGTTCCCAAACGATCGTGGAGGCCACATTCACCTGGAAGGTTCCCAATGCAGCCGCCGCAGCCGCGTTGCCCGCCGCATCTTGAACTTCTCCAGCCAGCAACGTTGCCGTATAGGTTCCGTTGTCATTCCAGTTCCAGATGCCATCGGCTGCCGTCACTCGATAGGTGGCCGTGACCGTTGAACTGTTGGCGGTGGGAGTCACACCAACGAATTGAGCAAGCTGACTGAAGTTGTTTGCTCCGGTGATGCGAACATCACCGCTGTTGAGCGTCGCAACATTGACGAATGACGCATCGGCATACGCGATCGTGAATGTGTAGGGATTGGCAAGGCTCGTGTTCAGCGATGCCGCCGCTAGCGTTGCCGAAGGTGGCGTGGTGTCGGCAGTTGGAGGAGTGGTGTCAGCGACCAGTTGCGCCCCTGCCCAGTTCGCATGGTCATAGTTCGCGCCGTTGCCCGCATCGGTGACGACGAGCCGCAGCGTTTGCCGTCCTGTCAGGTCAACATCGACCGCTCGTGTTGCGCTGTTGCCCGTCATCACGCCGCTCTCAAACAGTCGTGTCCCGTCTGCCCAGACCTGAAAGACCACGCTGCCGTTGCTGCCGACCGAATCGTTGATGCCGACATCGGAGAGGAAGCGGCTGTAGCTGCCGTTGAGGGCGTAGGTGATTTCGGAGTTGGCGTGGACACCCAAACCGCGAGCATAGGTGACGCCGTTGAGCGTCAAGATGCCGCCATCGCCTGCGCCCTGTTCGCCGTTGGCGCGGTCTCGCTCAACCGGTCCCCAGCCATTCGTCGCTGATGTCCAGTTCAGGTCGCTCAGGTCAGGCAGCACTGCCTTGAATGCTTCTACTTTGACGCGATCGATCGTCAAGCCTGCTTCAATTTCACCCGTTGCCACCTCTAAATCCCAATCGCCTCCCAGTGCTGCATGACCCGTGAAGTCAGCCGAAGCCGCAACGTCTGCCTCCGTGAAATGGCTGATGGCGTTAACAAGATTCATTCCAGATTGACCAGCGGCCACGTTACAGCCATAGAAAAGCAAATCAGCATTGTTCGTCAGTGCTTTTGACCAGCTTGCGATCGCGTCAGATCGGCTGGCAATCGTCTCAGTATCGTAACGGGTTTTCCCCAGTATAAAACTGCCTTCACGACCGTGAGAAATGACATGAACACTGCTGATGTTGGTTTTTGGGCGAGTGTATCCGTAATTTGAGTAATGCCATCCCGATGGGAATCGAGAAAAATGATGTCTGAATGAAGATCGATCGCGGCAATTAAACCTGAATTTTTTGCAATTGAGCATCAATAAATACGATCGAGGATGTGTTCATTTCAATGAGCCTCCAAATAGCGATTAACAGATTAAGCGACTGAAAATTCGGCGGTCGTTTTCGATCGCCAAGTCAAACATATTTGAAGCTAAACGTAGGTCAGCCTGTTGAGAGCAGTTCTTTGTTCAATGTTCGTACTATAAAAAGCTGCTCTTACTTTCGCTGCTGCTTGGCTTGTTTTGTTACTTATTCTTGTTGCTCAGTCTGCAATTCTTCAATTCGATCGAGAATAGGCAAGCTTGAAAGAAAAGCTTCTTTTTCTTTCAAATTTCAACTCGGAAATAATCAGCTTGCTTACAGGTTTTGCAGGCTTGTGAGGCAGCGATCGCGAACACTAAGAGCCTGCTCATTAACTTAAAATCCTATAAGTTTTCGATTAAAGTTTTGGCAGAAAGCAGGTTATAGACGACACCGCTCGGACATTTGCTGATACAGCGAAGCAACCGATCGCCCACCCAATCGTTAGCTAGAACTTCACGCTCGTTTGGCGCAGTCAGGATGAAGAAACTGAAGGATGCACCGTTCTGATGGAATATTTGGAACGCTTTGATGGCAGCAGAACCAAAATGAATGGCCTGACTGAAACAAATCAGAGCAGTAAGACTAAGGCGATCGAAAAGCGACTTGCTGCTGCGAATCAACTGAGAAGGGTTGATATCGTTTTGCAGAGAAAGAGGATTAACAATAAATGAATAGTGTTTACATCTTCATTCCTCTATGGTTGTTAATGTTGAAGTTCGATCGATCGTTTGAATGGAGATACTAATACTGCTTGCTGACCGCACTATGCTGCCAATAGCAATGGTTTCTCGTTCATCAATAGAGACAATAGAATCTGTAGCGTCAAAGGAGCAACGGTTAGGTCGCCCATCAGAACGCTGGTCAAGTCAAAGGATCAGGGTTAATTACCTTTTATACAGGATAATTTCATCATACTGCGAGGGTATACGGAGAATCTGTGATGTTTCTGACCTTAAAGCCTGGTGTTCTAAAAAGACTTTATGAAGCTATTCTTTCCGTCAGTGAATTCGGTGAAGGGACAGCGAGCGATCGCTCAGCAAAGCGATCAACTGCACCACTGAAATTAATGAGAATTTAATAATCGCCCGCGAAGCGAAAAACGATTGAATCCAGCGCGGTCACCTTTGAGCGAAAGGCGATCGTGCTGGATTTTATGTCTGGAAGCGGCAAGAAGCGGAATCGATCGCTTCCGAAGATTCAACAAACATGGCTAGAGCGCTTAACAGATGTGGATTTGAGCGATTGACCAACTAGAAATACAACGGAGTGTCACAGCAATTATTTCTATCAGTTAAACTGTGTAAAAATTGGTAAAGTTGATGTGTTACTCCATACGAGAACTGCTACTTTATCAATAGGCGCAAGAGAAAAGATTCAACCCCAAATCCCTCGGCCTAGAGCCTGCGCTTCCTGCTCTCAAGCCGAACACGACCTCTAGTTTCTATTAGCAATTATTTTGAAAGCAATGCGATCGCCGTTTGTCTAGGCTCTCTTTATTTCAGGCGCAATCGCAATTGTGAAAGTATAGTCTCCTACAGAGATTGCAGCTAATCGAAATTAGCTTGTTGTGTGTCTAGTCAACCTTAGTTGTGATATTTCGATCGTTCGATTCGCTACGTTTGTCCGATCAAATTTGGTTCAATCTTCAACTTCATCAAGTTTTCCACATTGAACCAAATAGTCACTTCTATCGAGGTCTAGCAAATCGCTAGACCTTTAGTTTTTGGATTTTAATTACAGAGAGCGAGTCAGCTTGCGATCGATCACGCTGCGGTTTTGCTCCAGCGATCGCTGCATTGTGTCAAGCTGGTCAAGCTGCATCTTGAAATCATCAGCGGCTTTTTGAAAGCTGACTTTCCGCTCTAGGGCTGCCCGCGCCAGATCTTCCCGATTTTGCTTCAGGGCAAGCCGAGCGACGCGCTGCCAGGTGTTCACATCTCGGATCGCCTGGTCATACTGTGGCTGAAGATGGTTGCGAGCATAGGTGATGTTGTGAACCGCCTGATCGAACGACTGCACGGCAGCGATCGGATCTCCGGTTTCTGCCGCTTCCGTGATCAGCGGGGGGGCGCTCTCGCCGCCGACGCCGCCGACACCTAAGCCAAAATCGGCCAATTGCTGACAGTCAGCGCGTCCGGTTTTGCACCAGGTCGCGAAATGTTCGCAGTTGTTGGTCAGTAGGTTGTAGTTTTGCTCTCCCAGGCGGCTTTCAGCGCGATCGATGACGATATCGGAGATGTAGGACACGGGATAATGTTTGACGAAAATCTGCCTGCCCATCGCAAACTCTGCGATCGAGGTGTGGGCAATCGTCGCCGTGTCGGTTTTGCGAAAGTGGATCACCGTGCCGTCGCCGCAGTCGATGCCGTGATGCTCGTAGATGCCGGAGAGTCCCGCGAACGGTCGCAGAACGTAGATTTGATCGCCGCGTGCCATGAGGAGTGTCGGATGTGGGTGTCGGGTGTGGGTTCCAGGATTAGATGGTGATGTCGGTGTCCATGTTGGTGTCAGGGCGTTCGGTGAGGGTGCGATCGCCTGCCAGCGCTTCCTTGATTGGTTCTGAACCAATGTGGATGCGGAGATTGGGGCCGCTACGGGCGAGACGAATCACTGCGCCATCGGCAATTTCCATCTGGGTGACGCGCTTGCCGTCGAGATAGGTGCCATTCGTGCCCAGGTTGACGACTTCCCAACTGCTGCCTGTCCGCCGCAGTTCCACGTGATGCCGCGACACCACTGCACTGTAGAGAATCACTTGATTATCGGTCGATCGTCCGATGCGGATGATCGACTCCTGCTCTTGGAAACTCCAGTTTTGAAGTGCAATCTGCTTGAGCGGATGCAAAAGGGTCAGGGTAATCACATTACTCAAAAGAAATCAAGGTAAGCACGGCGCTGGGTCAAGAAGCAGTTCAAAAAGGCATTAGCTTTGAAACAAAAACGTGACGCGATCGCCTTTTCCCAAGGCAATGCGATCGCCCGCCCGGAGGCGATGACGATTGCCCATTGGCAAAGGCGCATTGTTGATGTAGGTTCCATTCGAGCTACCCACATCCTCGACGTAGTAGATGCCGCCTTCGGCGCGAATGTCCGCATGGATGCGCGAGACAATTTCGGAATCGGGAAATCCCGACACGTCGATATCGGGTGGAATGCGATCGTTCGGCTTGCCAATGTGAATCACCGCCAGATTTCCCGGCAGTTCGATCGTTGTATTGGTCTGCACATGGAGCAGTCGCGCAGTGGGAACCTGAATCTGTGTGCGATTGGCAGGCATTGCCGCAACATCGGGCGGCAGAGCAGCAGGTGGCGGGACATCGGGCAGCGGGACATCGGGCGGCGGGACATCGGGCAGCGGTGGCGCGATCGGTTCAGGTGCGATCGCTGGGTCGGGATGGTTCAGGGGGTCATTGCCGATCGCCACCGGGTCAGGCAGCACCAGCGGATCGGGCGAAACCAAATTGGGAATGTCGAAATTGGGTGTAGGAGACCCACCAACGGCAGTGGCAGGAACCGGAGCCGCCTTCTGCAAATTCGTACCGCACTGCACCACAAGCTTGCATCTGCCTGCACTGAAGCACCACAGTTTGAGCAGGTCGTCATGGCGGGCAGCGGCGTGTAGCAAGCTTCACACTGAACTGCACCGTCGGGATTTTGGTGATTGCAATTTGGACAAACAATCATACCGGAGTTGCCTTTGCTTGACCGCTGAGGGAATGAATCAAAAATCAAACTGAACTGTAAACCGATCGCGAAGCACTCTGCCAGTAAAAATGCTCAAGTCGATGCTTTTCATTCTAGTCTGCCCAGTTTGAGCGATCGCAAGCGGTTGGTATCCAATTCTACAGGTCGATGCTATGATTCGCGGGTTGAGCGGACAAAGTTTTCACCTGCGGCAGCATCCAGCAGCCAAATCAGCTCGCCATTCTGCGGCTGAATCATCCGCGCCGGATAGGTGTTGTGGTCATCTTCCGGGGCAAAAATGTGAGCCAAAGCAGTTTGCTTGCTGGCTCCACTCACTAAAAAAACAATGCAGCGAGCCGTATTAATCAGCGGTACGGTAAAGGTAATGCGCGGCTGACCGTCTTTGCTGCCGACCGTAATCAGGCGATCGCACACCTGCAATGCCTCAGTCTGCGGAAACAGCGAAGCCGTATGTGCATCGTCGCCAATGCCTAGCAAAATCAGATCGACAGCGGGAAATACTCCGGGCTGAGTCTGAAAAAAATCTTGAAGCTGGCGATCGAATTTTTGTGCCGCTACAGCCGGATCGACTTCATCAGTCGGCATGGGGTGAACATTGCCGATCGGAATTGCCACGCGATCGAGCCACGCCCGCCGCGTCATGCCTTCGTTGCTATCTGGATGGTCGGGCGGCACATAGCGCTCATCACCCCAAAACACATGCACCTTTCCCAAGGCCAATCTTGCTGTGCGATCGCTTCATACAAAGGCTTGGGCGTACTGCCGCCCGAAAGCGCGATCGTAAAAATGTCCCGCTCTGCCAGCGCTTCATCCAGCTTGGTCTGCACCAGCTTCAAGGCACGATTGACCAAAGCCGCCTTATCCGCCACCACTTCCACCACAGGCGACATTGCCCTCTCCCCCCACACTTCCATCATCGTCAGTCTAGCGCTTTGCCGGATCTCGGTTCGCTTCCCTGCAAAAATCGCGTAGACTTTTGGATCGGGTGTTAGGTGTTTGGCGATGAGGGGTTAGGGAACAACCGCGACCAAGCCGCTTCAAATCATTCAATCTCCGACACCCCAACCCCGTACAGACGCGAGATCTCGCGTCTCTCCCCCCCCCGCCACCCCTCTCCCCCATGAAAGCACCCAGCCCACAACTCACCACCCCGCTCGTTTCTCGATCGCTCAAAACCGTCGGCCTGATTATGATTTTGGCGGCACTGCTGGATATTGCAATCTTGCTGTTTCCGTTTCAGCCGTCCGATCGCCCCTGGCTGATTGCCACTGCTGACCAAATTGCCAATCGTGGCATTGTGCCCTTGATGGGAACCGTCCTGATATTTTTGGGCTATTGGGTGGATAGCGTGGCGGGTGCGCCGACCGAGCCGCGATCGTCCTGGCAAGATTTGCGCTTTTGGGCATCGCTGCTGGCAAGCCTGCTGGGACTGATTTTTCTGCTGATGGCGTTTTTGCATCCGAACAACGTCCGCCTCAACTACAGCGCCGCGCTGGAGCAGATTAACGAAGAGTCTTCGCAGTTTCAAACGCAGCAAACCAATCGGCTGACCGGAGAATTGGCACAGCAGCGCACCGTTCTCGATCGCCTGATTGCCGCCAACGACGAGCAGCTAAACCAAGCCATCAGGGCGGTGTGATTCGTCAAGAAGAAGCCGATCGCATCCGCCAGTTCAAAGAAAATCCCGATTCGCTCCAGCCCTTCTTGCAGCAGCGCGAAACCGAACTCCGCAATCAGCTTCAAACGCAGGTCGGCCTCCGTCGCGAACAAGCCCAGCGCACCGCCCGATCCGCCTCGCTCAAATCTGGCCTCAGTACCGGGCTGAGCAGCCTCCTTCTGGCGATCGGCTTTAGCATCGTGGGTTGGTCAGCTTGCGATCGATCGGAGAAGCAGGCGGACGCAGGGGCTAGGATCAGGTGCAAGGGGTTAGCAAGCCACATCCCAACCCCGTAAAGACGCGAGATCTCGCGTCTCCTCACCCCCACCAGTCAAGACGCGAGATCTCGCGTCTCTACAACCCGATGCTGTCGATCTACATCCTCACCTACAACGAAGAACTCGATATTGCTGCCTGCATCGCGTCGGCGTTGCTTTCGGATGATGTCGTTGTGGTGGATTCGTTCAGTGGCGATCGCACGATCGAGATTGCCAGTCAGTATCCGGTACGAATTGTGCAGCACCAATTTGAAAGTCATGGTCGCCAGCGAACCTGGATGCTGCAAGAAGTCGTGCCCCGTCACGAGTGGGTCTACATTTTGGAAGCGGATGAGCGCATGACGCCGGAACTGTTTGCCGAATGTGTGCAGGCGGCTCAAAGCGATCGGCACTGCGGCTACTATGTGGCCGAGCGCGTCCTGTTTATGAACCGCTGGATTCGCCGCAGTACGCAGTTTCCCCGCTATCAGTTGCGCTTACTCAGGCATGGGCAGGTGTGGTTTTCGTGACTACGGCCATGCTGAACGTGAAGTCTGTGCAGGCACAACCGGATTTCTGCGCGAAACCTATCCGCACTACACCTGTAGCAAAGGCTTGAGCCGCTGGATGAAAACACACCGCTACTCGACCGACGAAGCGATCGAAACGCTCAAGCAGCTTGAATCAGGCGGCATCCACTGGCGCGACTTGATTTGGGCAAGACCGAGATCGATCGCCGCCGCGCCCTCAAAGATTTGTCGCTGCGGATGCCCCTGCGTCCGATCGTCCGCTTCTTCTACATGTATTTCATCCTTGGTGGCTGGCTGGATGGACGCGCAGGCTTTACTTGGTGCGTACTTCAGGCGTTTTATGAGTATCTAATTTTGCTCAAGGTGTGGGAACTGCGGCAGGCGATCGCCCCTGAGAAAGCAGAGGCCGTCACTGAAGAACCCGCCTCGACTCTTTATAAATAGGATTGATGGAGCGATCGCTCCATCCTCGATCGCTCCATCCTCAATCGCTCCACGCAACGCTTCTGCCGACCCCCGACCCGTACAGACGCGAGATCTCGCGTCTCGACTCGATCCCTCCGCTAGCATGAAAGCAGCCCGCCCGGAGAATCAACGGTGGCCTGCAAAACCGTTTTAGTTTGCCAAAATCGCACCTGTCGCCGTCAAGGAGCCGCCCAAGTGCTTCAGGCATTTTCCGTCCAGGTGGATGCAGAAATTGAAGTGCGATCGAGTGGCTGCTTGGCGCAGTGTGGCAACGGGCCAATGGTGCTGGTGCTGCCGGATCAAATTTGGTACAGCGGCGTACAGCCGATCGAAGTTTCTACCGTTGTCGATCGCCACTTGCGTCACGATCAGCCTGTACGCAAAATGCTTTACCGCAAGTTTCATCCGCCCTCACTTTAAGCGGAATGCTCGGTCAAATGCCCTGTTAAAAACTGATGATCGATCGTGGATTTGTTTGATGTTTGCAGCCGCAAAAAATCCGCCAATCTGTAGGAGTATAGATTTATATCTTTGCTTGGCTGAATCAGGATTGATTCTGTCAATGTAAATCTTAAAAATTACCCGATTAACGCATCTCACCAATGAGCGTCTTAACCCTGTTTGGCCTGCCCGCTGAGCGCGGCAGATGGTTTTTTATTCCGCTGGGAATTCTGGTTTTGCTGTGCTTAGGAACAGCTTTATTCATGGAGCATTTTTGTCAAGCCCGTTGAGCAATCGTTGGGCGTGGGTGCAACGCAAGCCTTGCTGCCGTTCACCGTGCTGCTGGTGGTTTTTTCGATCTTGATGCCGATTACCGGATTTTATATTGAGCGGTTTGGAGCGCGATCGATTATTGCCGTCGGCGCGATCGTCATGGGCATTGGCTACACGGCTTCCGGATTTGTCAACAGCATTCCAATGTTGGTTTTAACCTACGGCGTGATTGCAGGTGCAGGCGTCGGCATCGTCTATGGGGTACCGCTGGCCGTTGTTGCCAAATGGTTCCCCGATCGCAAAGGTTTGGCGGTTGGCACGACGGTGATCGGCTTTGGTCTGTCGCCGCTCGTCACGGCTCCGCTCGCCCGCAATCTGATTGCCGCCAATGGCACGGACGGCTGGAAGCCGACGCTCGTGACGCTGGGCATTGCCTTTACGCTGATTATGCTGGCGATCGCCACCGTGCTGAAGCTGCCGCCCGCCGGATGGCAACCGCAAGGCTGGACGCCTGCTGCCCACAGTTTCATTCCCACAACGGCCAGCGTCCCGATGCTGCAAACGCGCACGTTCTATGGCCTCTGGACTTGCTTTATCATCGGCACATTCGTCGGTTTGGCCGCGATCGGCATTGCCAGCCCGGTCGCGCAGGAAATTGTCAAGCTGGATGCCGGAGTTGCCGCTTGGACAGTTTCCCTATTTGCCATTTTCAATGGAGCCGGACGCCCCTTTTTCGGCTGGGTGGCCGATCGATTCTCGCCTAGAAATGCGGCGATCGCCTGCTACGTTCTCGTGATCGTTGCCTCGCTGATGATGCTCAGCGTCCGCGAAGGCAGCACGTTCACCTATCTGCTCGCCTTCTGCTTGATTACCTTTTCGCTGGGCGGCTGGCTGGCGATCGCACCCACGTCCACGCTGATTCTGTTTCGATCGGCAGACTATGCCAAAAACTACGGCATTGTGTTTACGGCCTTTGGGATGGGCGCTCTTTTGGGAACGCTGACAGCCGGACGGATGCGCGATTTGTTTGGCAGCTTCACCTCGTTCTTCTACATTTCGGCAGTGCTGGCCGCGATCGGCATTGTCCTCGCCGTCTTCACACTCAAGCGCAGTCCGCTGGTTGCATCCGCACCCGAACTCAATTAAGAATGCTCTAGCGCCCAATCAATTCACACCGCGCTGCTCGCACATGTCCTGGAGTGGACAAACGGGGCAGCGCGGCTTTGTGCCCAGACAAATATGCTTGCCAAACGGCACCAGCACCGCATTAATCTCGACATGATAGGCGGATGGCAGTTTCTCTTCGAGCGCGGCCAGCGTTTGTTCGGGCGATCGCGTCTCCACATAGCCCCAGCGATTCGTGACGCGATGCACATGAATATCCACGCTGATGTAAGGCTGATTGCAGGCAATTCCCAACGCCAGATGAGCGCACTTTGGCCCCACCCCTTTGAGGGCGAGCAGCGTCGATCGATCGCACGGCAGTTCCCCGTCATAGTTGGCTAAGGCAGTTTGTGCGATCGCCAAAATTTGCTTTGCCTTGGCATCCGCATAGGTGCTGTCGCGAATGACTGCTTCAATTTCCGCCGTCGAAAGTTCGGCAACTTCTGCGGGCGTCCGGGCGCGATCGAACAGTTGCCGCGCCACAATTAGCGACGTTTCATCGCGAGTCCGAATCGACAAAATGCAGGCCACTACCTGCTCAAACAGCGATCGATACCCTGCTTCTGCCAGGGCAAACATTGCCGCCTTGGGATAGGGCTGCACGGCTTCGCGCACCAAGGCGATCGCTCGATCAATCTCAAACATGAAAGTAACCTAGAGAAGACTGTCCAAAGAAGCCTTGAGAAAGCGAAACGAATATCAACGCCATTCACCAATCGACTAGAGTTGAAGATTCGGCCAAGACTCGATCGAATCCGTCGATTTCACTCGATGCATTCCGGCTTTGGCAAATCGATCGAAGGCCGCTTCTCCCGCCTCGGTGAAATCTACTACGTCCGGCACAACAACCGGAGAAGTACAGTCCTCCAGCAGGTAAACTTTTTGCGCCAGCGTGGGATCGATCGCCTGAATTTCTGTGAGCAAATCATCGATCGTCCAGGCAACGCAGTGGCTTTTTGCTTGTCCGGCAATGATTAGATAGTCGAACTCTAAAAGTTTTTGCAAGAAGCTGGTATTTTTCTGGGCGATCGACTTGCTTTCCTGATCGACCAGCACTTCCGGACGCAGAACCGAATAATTTTCCGTCAGCGGATTGCTGCCCTTAATTTCAAAGCGGGTTTGACTTTGCCGCGCCAAATTGTGAAAGAAGCAGGCTTCCTCAAAGGCGGAAACCAGCGCGTGACCAATGCCACCCAGCATCGAGTGAAACGGCCAGATCGTCAGCGGAAATTTGCCGTCCTGACTCAGTTGCTTCACGTAATGCTCGGCGTAGATTTGCAGCAATCCTGGCTCGTAGCCCAGACTAGCGGAAATCAGCGGATTGACGCGCCACTGATCCGGCACATCGTCCGACTCGATCATCGTCATCGCAGGCGGATGGTTGCCCGACTCGTCCACCCAAAAGGCCGGATGAAAAATTTGTGCCGCTGTGTGCGTGTCCATCGTGGGCGCGATCGCCGTCAGATACGGCAAATTGCGGTAGACAAATTCGCACAGCCGCACATTGTCCTCAACCGCACCGCGACCCGATCGCCCACCGACAAACAGTTCAAAGTCGGGAATGCAAAAGGTGTTTTGCACATCGATCGCCATCAGGCAAATCTTCACCGTGTCGTTTGTAGCGGGCAAAATGTTGTGCTGTTTTGCCAAGCTTTGCTTCGACGGCTCTGGTTTGATAGGGAACGCGCCACACTTGGCTGAGGCGATCGGCCTGAAAGAAAGTCGGAATCGGAAGCTGGGTCGTCAAGCTCATTGCAGCAAGATCAAAACGCAATTTGTCTTCAGTCTAGCGACCAACCAGCGATTTCGGCCTTTCGACAGTGTTGGCGATCGCACCCTCAAAGCTAACTTGAACTGAAGAATTCAAGCCGAAACGATGACGAATGAGAAGCCCGAAAACGCGCCCGATCAAGACGAAGTACAGCATTCTTATGAAGATGTCAAAACCGATGTCA
>JAAUTJ010000066.1 GCA_012031475.1 Leptolyngbyaceae cyanobacterium SM1_3_5
TCGATCGGCCACACTCGAACTTCCGGGCGGCAACCTGCAAATCGAATGGGCAGACGATCAGCACCTCTACATGACCGGAGCCGCCGATCGCGTCTTCACCGCCACCTTCGGCTAACCCGCCCCCGTACAGACGCGAGATCTCGCCTCTCTCCAGCGCCCCCATTCCCCATGCCCGATCTCCTCCCCACCCTCACCGCCAAATCCACCCGCGCCAACGGCCAAACCTACGTCGTTGATGCCCAAGGTGTGCGACTGCCCAGCGTCACGACGATTCTGAATGCGACGAAACCTGCTGCCGATCGCGAAGCCCTCGCCCGCTGGCGGCAGCGCGTCGGAGCAGAAGCGGCCAAGCAGATTTCCGGCACGGCGAGTCGGCGCGGGACGCAGACGCACAGCCACATTCGCCGCCATCTCTTGGGAGACGATCGCCCCTGTCCGCCGACCGCTTTGCCGTACTGGAACAGCCTGCATCCAGTTTTGACCGAAATCAATTCCGTCCGACTGGTCGAGGGCTTTGTGTTTCACTACGAACTGGGCTATGCCGGAAAGGTCGATTGTGTGGCGAGCTATCAGGGAACGCCCTGCGTCTGCGATTGGAAAACGAGCGATCGCCCCAAGCAGTCGATCGAGCGGTTGGGCGATGCGCCTTTGCAGCTTGCGGCCTATTGCGGCGCGATCAATCAGGTGTATGAGGAGTTGAAGTTGGCAAACGCGCTGCTGGTCGTGGCGGTGGCCGATCAGCCTGCGGAAATTTTCTGGCTGGATGCCGATCGCCTCGAAGATTACTGGCAACAATGGCAACTGCGGGTGCAGCAGTTCTACCGACGCTTTGGGCGCGATCATTCGATCGTGAGACAATAGCTAAATCCGACTTTCTGCCTTTTGGGGTAGGGCAAGGGGATCGATTCGTGGAAGATAATGTATCGATAGACGTGTGCCCCAAGGTGGCTGCGAAGTGTACTTTGTTCGGCGTGGCGGCGATCGCTGGAGGCGGTAGATGAAGAGACTTCCGCTGATTTTTTGCTGCGTCTGCCCTTTCGCCGCGTTGTCGTTGTAGCGCTCAGCTTATGCAGTCGGAACCCCAAGTCAACGTCCTGATGGTGGACGACCATCCCGAAAACTTAATCGCGCTGGAGGCAATTCTGGACGGGCTGGGGCAGAATTTGGTGAAGGCGCACTCTGGCGAAGAAGCGCTCCGCTGCCTGCTGCATCAAGACTTTGCCGTAATTTTGCTCGACGTGCAAATGCCCGGACTGGACGGCTTTGAAACCGCCACGCTGATTCGCCAGCGGGAGCGATCGCGCCTGACGCCGATCATCTTCCTGACGGCTTTCAGCACGAGCGACAATCTGAGGTTCAAAGGCTATTCGCTGGGTGCAGTGGATTATTTGCTCAAGCCGATCGAATCGGAAATTCTCACGTCCAAAGTCACCGTTTTTGTCGATCTCTACCAAAAAAGCGCGGCGCTCAAGCGACAAGCGGTACAGCTTGCGGCGATCAACTCGGAACTGCGCCAAAGTGAAGAACGCTTTCGATCGCTGAGTGCCTGTTCGCCCGTCGGCATTTTGTTGTTCAACAATCAAGGCTTTTGCAGCTACACCAATCCGCGCTGTCAGGCGATTTGCGGCTTCACGCTGGGCGAAAGCTTGGGGCAGGGCTGGATGCAGTTTTTCGATGAGGGCGATCGCACTCGTGCCCTCGCAGACTGGACAAACTACATTGGCAAAGGGCACGAATTTCTGGGCGAATACCGCTTTCAAGCGCCAGATGGCGAGGTTCGCTGGACGCAAATGCGAGCCTCACCGATGTATTCCGATCAGGGAGAATCGATCGGCTATGTCGGCACGATCGAAGACATCACCGAGCGCAAAGCCGCCGAAGAAGCTCGCACCAACTTCATTCGCGAACAGGTCGCCCGCCAGCAGGCCGAAGCCGCCAACCGGATGAAAGACGAATTTCTCGCCGTCCTCTCGCACGAACTCGCACCCCGCTCAACTCAATGCTGGGCTGGACGCGCCTGTTGCTGACGAAAAAGTTTGATGAAGAGCGGACAACTCGCGCTCTGGAGACGATCGAGCGCAACGCCAAATCGCAAGCGCAACTGATCGAAGATATTCTCGATGTCTCACTGATTATTCGCGGCAAACTGCGCCTGCAAACCGGACCGTTGAATCTGATTCCAGTTTTGGAAGCGACGGTGGAGGCGATCGCGCCCCAAGCCGACGCCAAAAAAATTCAGGTGACAACGCATTTTGACGCCAGCGCCGATGTGGTTTGCGGCGATGCGGAGCGGCTCAGGCAGGTGGTTTGGAATTTGCTCACCAATGCGATCAAGTTCACGCCCGAAGGCGGAACCGTGCAGGTACGGCTGAATCGCTGGCACGATTCTGACCAGAAAATAAATCAAAGCAGCCACAATTTGCTGCCGTCCTCCTTTCTCCTGCATCCATCCGACTACGCGCAAATTCAGGTGAGCGATTCGGGCATCGGCATCAAGTCCGAATTCTTGCCCTATGTGTTCGATCGCTTCCGGCAAGAAGATAGTACAACAACTCGACAATACGGCGGCTTGGGCTTGGGACTGGCGATCGTCCGGCACATTGTCGAACTGCACAGCGGCGCGATCGCAGCCGAAAGTGCAGGTGAGGGACAGGGTGCAACCTTTACAGTTCACCTACCGCTGATGAAGTTGGGGCGATCGATCGCTGCGGAACCTGCCATTGAGGACAGCGAACCGCCGCGCCTTGAGCTAGACGGAGTGCAAGTCCTCGTGGTGGAAGACAACGATGATACTCGTGAGTTTTTAATGATGCTGTTGCAGCAGGCCGGGGCCAAAGTGCAGGCGGCAGCTTCGGTGGCCGAAGCAATGCAGGCGTTGGCAAACCTAAAGCCGGATGTGCTGGTGAGTGATATTGGAATGCCAGAAGCAGACGGCTATGAACTGATTCGACAGATTCACCAATTAGGCATTGAAGTTCCGGCGATCGCCCTGACTGCCTACGCCAAGCAAGAAGAAAAACACAAAGCCCTGAACGCCGGATTTCAGGTGCATTTGCCAAAGCCTGTCGAACCGAATGAGCTATTAGTAAATGTGGCAAATTTGGCCGGAAAAAATGCCGTTCAGCCGTCGATGTGAATCGAAGATGACCAGATGTGAGGCGTTGCGATCGGTGGAAAAAGCCCCCTGAATTTCCCAAGGGTGGGAGACTTTGCAGCCAGTCGATCGATTCGCTAGACCACTCGCCAGTAGGCGATCGCGCCCGTAAACCATCCTCAAAGTCCCCCAATTTTGGGGGATTTAGGGGCTGCTCCGATCGCCAACTGCCTCATCAAACTGACACTATTTCACTTCAGAGTGTGGAACCCAAACTGATACTGAACCACCATTACAGGAAAACGCGCCCCAGCCAAATTCGTTGGTGGTGACAGGCTCTTGAATATGTTCGGTGAGGTCAACATAAGTACAGTTGGGCTGGCCGACTTCCATCCATTTTGCACCACCTGCCCCGTTGCTCAAAACAACCGCCATACCGCCCGGATGCTTTGCATCTCCTAAGCGCGTCCAGCCGATCAAATTTGGTTCATCAAAATAGCTGTATTGGTCGCCATAGGAATAGTGACGGCGAGCAAACAGGAATTTATCGATCATCCAGCGATGGCTCGGAAACCAGATTTCATGTTCGTTGCCGTCGCCACCAAAATCGCGGTAGGAATCGCCATAGTAGTCTGGTTCAAAGATAGAAGGATAGCCTTCTCGCCTGAGCAAAATGAGGGCGTAGGCCAGCGGTTTAAACCAAGGTTCGACCGGAGATTCAAGCGACTGAAGCGGCTGAGAATCGTGGTTTGTGACCAGCGTTACTGCGAGACTGGGCTGCTGCTGCACCAGCGTGTTGTCAAAAATTTGGCGCATATCGTAGCGATCGCCCGCCTTACTTGCGGCATGAAAGTTGTAGTGCAGCGGCGCATCAAACAGAGCAACTTTGCCCTGCGTCATGCTGATGAAATGATGCAAAGCTGATACCTCATACGACCAATATTCGCCCACTGCAAATAGATCGCGCTGGGCATAGTGGCGCATGTGTTCAAACCAGTCGTGGAAGAATTCGCCGGAAACATGCTTAACCGCATCAAATCGGAAGCCATCAATGTCAGTCAAATCTATGTACCATTCACCCCAGCGCTTTAGGGCTTCGCGCACTTCAGGATTTTGCATATCCAGGTCGCAACCCATCAAATAATCGTAGCCGCCCTTTTCAAGATCGACCTGATCATCAAACTGTTTGCCCTCTAAAAGATAGATGGCCTGCTGATGCTGTTCCCAAGCGTTGTAGTCGATCGCATCAAAGTGAGTCCAGTTCCACTGCATGTCGGAATATTTGCTGTTGCGACCGGGAAACGTGAACTTTGTCCAGGCTTTAATCGTTTGATATTCACCGATCGCATCATTGCGATTTCTGGATTGAACGGCGTAGCTTTCACTTCTTCCTGCTCGTCTGCACCATCATGTGATTAAACACGACATCGGCATACACACGCAGCCCAGCTTGCTTTGCAGCCGCGATCGATCGCACGGTATTCTTCTTTCGTACCGTACTTAGTGCGAACCGTGCCCTTCTGATCAAATTCGCCTAAATCATATAGGTCGTAAACGGCATAGCCAACTTCTGAAGCGCCGCCAATGCCTTTATAGGCAGGCGGCAACCAAAGCGAAGTGATGCCAGCTTTGGCAAGGTCTTCGGCGTTTTCTGCGAGCCGATTCCAATGGTTTCCATCGTCAGATGAATACCAATGAAAATATTGCATCATCACGCCATTGGGTTCGGACATAAAACTTCCTCAGAAAAATATAAATTGCCGTTAGAAGCGCAAGGAATGCGAGTCTTTGCTGATTCGCTTCGGTGTACCAATATTAGTACTGTAAAAGATTAAACAATCGAAATCTATCTGTCAAAGGGAAAAATTATTCACCTCATTTTCGTGATAGAACTATACAATTTAACTTCACATCTATCGCGATGTAGAAATATCAATTTCTAAAGCCAGCAACTTAAAGTACAAATTCTGTCTCTAGGTGGTCGATCGCAGAACCTCAAAGTCGATCGCAGAACCTCAAAATAGAATGAGACGATCGCTCATTCAAGCAAATTGAGCGCCAGGATTCTATAGATGCCGGACGCTTTCCGCCAGTCCCACACAGACCGAAGTTAAAAAATTAAGGTCGAGCGTTTCGAGGCGATCGCTCGGCTGATGGTAGTGCGGATTTCGACAATCTGCTGTATCAGTCACCAAAATTGCAGGATAGCCCAAGTCCCAAAATGGCGCATGGTCGCTGCGGCGAATCATCGGCAGAAATAGGCCGCGATCGCCTGCGGGCAGAAATTGTGTCGAGACTCCGCTTTGTCGCAAGCTGAAAGTAATTTTCAATAGGTTGAAGATCGATCGCCAGTTGCCAGCCAGCGCAATGAAATCACCTTGATTTGGATAAAAATATTGCAGGTTGGCCGGATATTTCTGTGAACCAGGAGTGCGATCGCAGTAGCCCAGCATTTCCAGTGAGAGCATCAGCTTTAGTGGCTCTTGCAAGTCATTTGCATAAGCGCGACTGCCAACCAAGCCGTATTCTTCCAAGTCAAACGCGACGAAACAAATCGGAGAGCGGGCGGGCGCGTGGTGAATCGATCGCGCCAGTTCGAGCAAAACTGCCACTCCACTAGCATTGTCGTCGGCTCCGGGCGTTCCAGGAATGGCGTCGAAATGAGCGCCGACCAGAATGGGTGCGGTCGATCGGGTTCCAGGAAGATTGAGAATCAGGTTTTCGTAGGTTCGACTCTGATAGCTGAAACGGTGGGTTTCGATCGCGCCCCACTGCGCTAGCTGCTCGCGCACATACTGCCGCACAAAAAAGTGCCCCTCGCTGGCTAAAAACGGGTCGCGGGGTCGAGCGATCTGCTGCAAATGCCCGGTCAATCTGGCTTTGATCGCATCGAAATCAAGCTGCATCTGTTTACCGTAGCGCGGTCGGCACTCAGAAAATCGCACCTGTATAAAAAATTCTAATCAAAGTTACTTGCAAGTAATTCTCAATTGTTATCTAGTTTCAGGGTATGCTGTTTCTGTTCATCCTAATGAAGATAATTCTCAACAAAACACTATGCGCCATACGCGAACAAATCCGAGCCGACTCGGTAGCGCGATCGATGCGCTTTGCATTGCACCTCTGCTGATCGCGATCGCCGTTTCGATCATAGTGGATGATGAAATTGATGTTGTTTCTACGCTCATTAGTTCTGCGATTGGCAGCGACTAATTTTTTTAGTTGACTGATGCACTGATATTTGTAAGGTAGGCCGATCTGCTTTGAAGAAACCCGATCGAGTTCCCCCCACTAGGAGCAAATATGGAGAAGATTGGCTTATTTTTTGGCACTCAAACAGGCAATACTGAATCGATCGCGCAGATGATTCAGGAGGCATTGGGCGGCGAATCAGTCGTTGCCCTACACGAAATTTTCAGCGTCGAGCCGAGCGATTTTGCAGCTTACGATCGCATCATTATCGGCTGTCCAACCTGGAACATTGGTGAACTGCAAAGCGACTGGGCAGGATTCTTTGATGAGCTAGATGGCATTGATTTTTCTGGCAAAAAAGTTGCTTATTTTGGAGCGGGCGACCAGGTTGGCTATGCCGAGAATTTTCAAGATGCGATCAGCACTTTGGAAGAAAGAATCTCAGAGCAAAATGGTATAACGCTCGGTTATTGGTCAGCCGAAGGATATGAATTCAACGAGTCGAACGCGCTGCGCGACGGCAAATTTTGCGGTCTTGCAATCGATGAAGACAATCAATCGGAACTGACAAGCGATCGCATTCAAGCCTGGGTGAAACAGCTTCGACAAGAATTTTCACTTAGTCTATTTTGAGGGGTTTTACGCTCCTCAACTCTCTTTCATTCTAGTTCTTAGGACTGTTCCATGCCGAATCTTGATGCTCTGTGGCTAACCGTCAGCCCTAGTTTTAAGTGTTTCGATCGTCCCACATTGCGCTGTTTGTCAAACAAGTGCGATCGCTCAGTGGAATATTGCCAAGCCATGATGAAGCCTGCTCGTTTGAATCGCGTTGGTTCTGCTGCACGACTATCTCAAGCAGCGCGATCGCCCAATTGACCTGATTGGACACAGCACCAGCGGCCTTTTGGGACTGCTCTATGCCCAGCGGCATCCAGAACGAGTGCGATCGCTAACGTTACTTTCGGTTGGATTTCATCCGGCTCAAACCTGGCAATCTCACTATTACGTACAGCGGCAACTTTTGCCTTGCAGCCGCGAAAAAATTTTGGCGCATCTAACGCATGGACTGTTCGGCTATCAGGAGCGATCGATGCTTTCCACGCTGGTGAAAGTGTTAGAACTTGATCTCGATCGCGCTCTTTCTCCACATAATTTGTTTAGACAGGTAAACCTGCCACCGATTGAGGTGGATGTGCCGCTGTTAGTCTGCGGTAGCGTCGATGATGTGGTGATCGATCCGGGTCAGCTTCAGCGCTGGCAGCAGCACTTTCTGAAAGATAATTTGCGAGTTCGTTCTGGCAGCACTTCGCGGCTGTGGCTGTGTCCGGGCGGCAGACACTTTTTTCACTACACCTATTCTGAACAGGTCAGCCAAGAGATTTTCAAATTTTGGCGGTTGCCTGCAAGAAACGAAGCGATCGATATCACCAGCAACGGTCATACAGTTCTCCTTGGGGCACCTGGAAAATGGATGAAGAGAAGTCTTAGAGTTCAAACAATGAATGCACAACTGATGATTCAACCTTCCTCTTTTGTTGATGCTGAAATTCAAATCAAGCCAGTTTGAGGATTGTTTTTATTGCAAGTTTAGTGAAGACCTGCAAGAGCAACTGGAGAGCCTGAATGAGAAACAGCGATCGCAGTTACACCCGATGAAGAAGTTGAGCTTACGGGATGTTAGAACTCGATCGAATTTTCACCCTGCTTAATGCAAAAATTGTAGGTAAGTCAAAGCAAAATGTATGCCAGTCTTAACACCTAAATCTTATGTCGAGTATCGCAGCGATGCTTATTGGGTAGAAGGAACCCGAATTTCTCTTGACTCGATCGTCTACGCTTTTCAAAAAGGGTTATCGCCTGAAAGTATCGTAACTGGGGTTTTACGACGAGAACCGACCGTTGATTTCCAGACCGCGTTTGCCGCTGGATTGCAAGGAGTGAAAGATTCGGAAGTATTGGCAATTGCAGCCAAACAAAACCGCATTCTTGTCAGTCACGATCGAAGAACAATGCCATCAGAATTTGCTGAGTTTATCATCAGCCATCAAAGTTCAGGCGCGATCATTGTCTCTAGAAAATTATCGATCGAAGTCATCCTTGAGGAACTGTTGCTGATTTGGGCGGCATCCAGTTCAGGGGAACGGATCAATCGAATTACCAAGCTACCCCTTTAGCCAGAAACCTTGGCTATTTTTCCAGATTCGATCGCCCTCCTATCGCCGCTCATCTAACCACTGCTGCAAAATAATCGCGGCGGCTTTACGATCGATCAGACCCTTCTCATGCCGCAGCGATCGCCCTTGTAAAATCATTTGCTCCTCGGCGGCGTAGGAGGTGAGGCGTTCATCGACAAATTCGATCGGCAGTTGCAGTGCGGAGGCGAGCCGATTCGCGAATTTTTGCGTTTGCAAAGCGTGTTGATTCAGTTCGCCGTTCATTGTGTAGGGCAAACCAGCGACGAGAATTTCCACGCGGCGGTCTTGGACGATTTGGCGCAGTTGTTCGACCGTTTGATCAAAGGAGCGGTGTTCGATCGTCGTCAGGCCAGTCGCAATCAGGCCAAGCCCGTCACAGCCCGCCACGCCGATCCGCTTTTTGCCGATGTCGAGGGCGATCGCAGCAATCATGAAGCGGGCGGCTGTTCGTCCGGCTTCGGGGTTTCCGGCTTCGGTTGCTTGGAGTCGAGCCGCGTGAAGCGGCTGGGAATCGGCTTGCGGGCGGGCTGGAGTCCTTGCAGCATTTCGGCAAGCTGGAGTCCTTCGAGCGAAACGGGCTTCGACTCGCGCAGCTTGTGCCAAACCGATCGCGACATCATCAGCGTATGCTCGGTTCGAGTTGCGCCAAACTGTTCGAGATATTCTTCGCGCTCCGGCTGATAGTCGGACGAGGCAAGCTGAATCGCCTGCACGGGATAGCCCTGCACCATTCGCCCCATCTGCGCCAGCAATTCGGGATACAGCCAGGTGTAGGCCGGATGCACCGTCAGATGAGCAGTGTGGGGTCGATCGCTCTTGCGATTCAGGTGCAGCTTGAAGTAGCCGATCGCGGCTTTGCGCTGCGGTTCAAACACGTAGCGACAGACGACCTCGCGCTGATTTGCCCAGCGGTTCATGCTGCTTGTCGTTGCCTGAAATAGATTGGTTTGAAGTCGGCAATTTGGCGATCGAACACCTGACGCACTAGGGGCGGCATCGAGACGGTATCCAACTGGTGCAGCAGGCAGGCGTCGGCATTGCCAACGGGTAAGAGGTTGGGTAGGTCGGGTTCGCGTTCGGCTAGAGTCTGGAGGAGTTCCGGGGCGATCGTCCAGTAGGTCATGTGGGCGAGCGGCTGAAATCCGTTTTGGCGATAGAGGGCGAGTGCGCCCGGATCGTTGACATTCACCTCGGTGAGCCAGGTTCGCGCTTGCCAAATCGTTTGCAGACAGTGGCGCAGCAGTTGCGTTCCCACTTCAGATTTCGATTGGTCTTCGGCAACGGCGACGCGATCGACGCGCCAAGTGCTGTGGGTACTGTTGAACGGCGAAACGTGAATTGCGCCGCAAATGTCATCGTTTTCTGCGACGTAGGTGCGAAACAGATTTTGCAGCGGATTCGGAAACCAGCTTAGGCTTTTCAGCAGACCGTACCAGCGCTGCAAGTTTTGAGCGGGATGCGGCTGGTCGGCTTGCTCCTGCGCGAAGAGACGGGCGATCGCCTCCAAATCTCGGTATTGCGAAGCTCGGATCGTCAAGTTCGATTGTTCAAGCGCAGGAGCCATAGTGTGCATTGCCCACTCGTTATCTCCTTAGTGTATCTGTTTTCTATGTTGCGGGACGAATCAGCACGATCGGCGTTTGCTCGTCGGCGTTGCCTGCCGGATTGCTCAGCAAACGCTTGCTCTAACAGTCCGTCGGGAATTTTCGAGGAACCTGCCAACACTTTGACGGCTTTGAGGTCGTTGACATCGACGATCGCCGCCAACAGTCCCGTCTCCCGTTCGATTTCGTTCACCACCTGCTGCGGATTTTCGGGTCCCAACACGATGAACTGATCGTAGGGTGGCAGCGTTCCGGTCACATCGTCAATCAGCCGCGCCTGCGCTCCGGCAAGCTGGTAGAAGACGCCGGGTCTGCCCAGCACTTTGGCGATCGCCCCGACCGCAAACGCGCCAAACACGCGCCACGCACCCACAATATCGACTAGAGTTTGCATTCCGCAAGCCGTCGCCAAGCTGGATGTCGGCAAAAAGTAGTAGCACAACCGTTTCGCTAGCCATCCGGGTTTGACGGTTGTGGGATGGTGAAAGCGCTCTTGCATGATGGCGATCGGCGTTTCTCCAATCGTTACCACGTCTCCGGGTTTGGCATGAGGCGAAACGTAGCGCTTCACGACCGCAACCGGATCGTCTAAATGCGTCAGCAGATGCGTGTAGATCGGCATCACGTCGCCCGCCTCAGTCGATCGCCACTTTTCCGGCGCATCGGGATCGGGAAACTTCAGCGGCACGATCGCATGGCGGGTTTTCGGAATCCGGCCTTCTGGCCCATAGGTGATGTAGTGAAGCTGAATCCAGGCGGTTTGAAGCTGGTCGAGCAATTCGCCCTTAAGGTCGATCGCCACTTCCAGATGGGTCGTCTTCCGCAGCTTGACGATGTAGGCAAACCAGTAGCCATCGGGTCTGGCAGTGGCATCGGGGTGATTCGGTGTAATTCGCACCTGCGTGGTGATCCCGTCGATGCTGGCGCGAGAGAGCAGCGTCACCTTGGCTTCAATTTCGGGGGATGAAAATTTCTTGGCGCGGGGTGCGGTTTTGCAGTTCCAGCTTGCCGACGAGTCGATAGTGATGGCGATCGCTCGAATCAAGCTGCCACTCGCCCGCCGTCAGATGCAGATCGTTTCCGGGACGCCGCCGATATTGCCGCTCGATCAGGGCAACGCCTGCGCCTGCGAGTGCAACTGCGATCGCCAGTCCCGTTGCTACTATGCTCACCTGCTCACCCTTTTATGAAACTACTTTTGTGAAACTGCTCTCTAGCAAGACTACAAGACTATCGGACTTGGTGGCGCATGGGCAAAAAATTCGGGTTTCTGTCTGGAGACGGGTGAAAAAGCGAAGAAATCGATCGCACCCTCTAGAGTTTTTAGTAATACTTTGTAACAATAATACGGGTAATCCTGCAAACAAAAGTTCCAGCGATCGGCTTTAGCCCCTACACTAGACACCAGCTAAAGCCATGATCAGCAAACTCTGCTTGCAGGTCTATTCGATCGAGTTAAAACTCTGCGGTGGAGCGGGTTGTGAGCATTTCAAGTTCTGGGGAGTCCGTAATGAAACGACTGGTTGGGGTTGAGCGATTTTGCCTGATAGGTCACGTTATGTCCTTGCTGTTTGGGCTGGCAGGACTGCTGCTGGTGCTGCCCAATCCGCGATTTATCGCTGCTTTGCCGCCGTTTGGTCAGCAAGCATTTGGCTTAAGCATGTCCGGCGGTGGGGTCGTTTACATTCTGCTGGGTGCAATCACCGTTGCCGTCTATGCCTATCGCACCTTAGGCTGGCGGCACTGGCTAACGTTCATGTTGCCTTCCATCTTCCTTTCAGCCGGAAGCGAACTGCTCGGAACCAGCACGGGCTTTCCCTTCGGCCACTATCAGTATCTCAGCGGCTTGGGCTACAAAATCGCCGGACTTGTACCGTTCACGATTCCGCTCTCCTGGTTTTATGTCGGCATGTCTACCTACGTGCTGGGACGAGTTGCACTAGAAGCCAAAGGCGTAAAAGGCTGGGTGAAGATCGTCGGATCGATCGCCCTCGGCTCTCTGTTCCTCACCGCTTGGGACTTCGTTCTCGATCCGGCCATGAGTCAAGCGCCCTATCCGTTCTGGTCGTTTCAAGATGTTGGCGAATTCTTTGGAATGCCCTACCGCAACATCACAGGCTGGCTCGGTACAGGCATTATCTTTATGTCGGTTGCCAGCTTGTTCTGGGGCAAAGCTGACTTAAAGCTGACGCGATCGCAACTCTGGACGCCCTTGCTGGTCTACATCGTCAATTTCGCATTTGGCGCAGTGATCACCATTGCCGAACTTGATGTCCGCTATTGGATTCCGGTCAGCCTCAGCATCTTGGTTGGCGTTGTTCCGGCGATCGTCTGCTGGAGCCTTGCCAAACCAAATCTGCCGAATGAAACGATCGTCCTGCCGATCGAGGCAGAATCTTCGGAAAGTGAGCGCGTCGCCGCTTAATCGCTAATCAAAGGACAATTGCAGAACACGGGGATTGAAGCTCTCAGTTCCCGTGTTCTGCTGATAAGGATGCCCTGTGGAAAGCTCATCGACAAACTTATTTATGGGTGTAGTTGCGATCGCGCTCTTGCTGATTCAACTTCCAGCGATCGCAATTCTCCTTTCTCGCCTGCTTAAAGGCCCTGGACGCTACCCGCCGCTGAAGCCAAAGGTTGCTCCGCCCGATCTGCTGGGTCAGGTTAGCATTGTTGTCCCCCACTTTGAATGAGGCTGAGCGGATTACACCCTGTTTGGAAGGTTTGACTCGGCAGGGGGCATGAAGTGCGAGAAGTTCTGGTGGTGGACAGTCGATCGCAAGATG
>JAAUTJ010000001.1 GCA_012031475.1 Leptolyngbyaceae cyanobacterium SM1_3_5
GATTACGAGGCCATCATCGTCGTCGTGTAGAGCGAAATTGGCCGAAAGCAGAGTCGAACGGCGATCGACAATCAGGGGAAGCGAGCAGACTGCTCAGCAGGCGCGAAAAACTGCGTCAGAGTGGAGACAAAAAAAAGTGATCGCCAGCAAAAATCCCAAAGCCGATCGGCAGCGTCCCCAGCGGTGACCAGCCCTGCGTCAGCCACAGCAAGGGCGGCAGCAGCAGAACCAATCCGCCGCGCAGCAGGTTCGTGGCGACGAGGACAAATTTTTTCGGCCAGTGATCAACATAGACTCCGGCGATCGAGCCAAACAGCATGGCAGGAATTGTCGAGGCGATCATCACCGAGGACACCCAGCCCGAAATCGGCTGTCCGGCGACCTGAAAGCGATCGCCAATCAGCATGATCATCAGCACGAGGTAAACTTTATCGGCCAGTTGCGAAAAGACCTGTCCGCCCCAGAGCGCGAGGAAATTCACGTTGCGGAGGACGGGGAGGAAGCCTTCTTGAAGTTCCTCGATCGGATGCTCTTCGCCTTCCGGCTGGGCGATTTCGTCAGCAATTTCCTCAACCAGTTCCGAAATTGCTTCGAGCGCTTCAACCATGTCGCCGCCCGGAAAGGTCAGCGGTTCGGGTAAAGAGCGCGGCACGTCGCTTTTTCGGGGTGGGGGCTGAGTAGGAGAAAAGCCGTTTTCGGCTCCGGCTGGGCTGAACTGGGGCAGGCGGTTTTCAAGATCAAAATCGAATCTTGGGGTCATGGCGATCGACTAAACGAAAGTTTCAACAGGAGCAAAGCAGGCATCAAGCAAAGTGGCCGAGCGAATCGGTTTCTCGAAATAAAATTCGGCACAGTAGCGCAAAATCTGCTCGATCGTGTGCCAAGCGGGATCGCTCGGTTCGGGCAGATGGTCGGGGGCAAAGGCATCTTGGACGGGGCGATCGGCCAGATGTTGCAGCAGTCCCAATTCCCAAGCGTCAAGCTGAAGCCGCAATTCGGTCGGCTTCGTCGGTTTGCGACGTAGGAACCGCCCGATTCTGCCGCACGAGTCGCAGCTTCATCCGGCGAACTGGTATCCGGCGAATTCGTATCCGGCGGCAATTGCTGCATCGCTTCTAGCGTTACGGTTCCGCCCGTTGCTACGCTGAAGCCGACGCGCCAATCGGGATGAGCAAAGCTGGGGATCAGCGGCACTTGCGTCACGCAGCAGTGATGAACGATCGGCGCAACTCCGGCCAAGGCAAGCAGTTGAAAGGCGGCCTGTGTCAAGAAGGGCAGCACATGAACGGACGGTAGCTGTTCAAGCTGGCGCAGATTGTCACAGAGCAAGACGAAGAGTTCTTCCTGGGGCTGATTGCTCAAGGCTTGATAGAGCGCGAGTTCGGCAAGGTACTGGCTGGCGGTCAGCTTGGTGAGGTCTTGACTGAGCGCGGTGAAGGATTCGATCGCTTCCGCCTGCGTGATTTTATCGAGATTGCGACCTTTGACAATCAGCAAATTGTTGACGACAAACAGGCCGCTGCGTCCGCGCAAACTCGAATCATGCTTGCGCGATCCGGGCGCGATCGCCCGCACCAAGCCGTACTCACGAGTCAACACCGTGATCAGCCGATCGGCCTCGCCAAACGGCATCCCCTTGAGGTTAATTCCAATGGCCTTGTAGGTTCCGCTCATAATCCCCAGCGTGACGCGATCGCACGGTTACTTTATTCACCGATCGACTCAGTAAGCTTGACCTCGATAAAAGGTAAGACTCTAAGCTATTCCTTCTCCAGGTTATCGCGCTGACGGACTAATTCGGGGCCGCGAGACGTGCCCAATCGCGTTGCACCCGCCAAAATCAGGTCGATCGCCTGCTGGGAAGTGCGGATTCCCCCCGACGCTTTGATCCCGACTCGATCGCGGGAGAGTTCCTTTAATAGGCGGACATCTTCGATCGTTGCGCCGCCCTGCCAGCCCGTGCTGGTCTTGAGAAAGGCGACACCCGCATCCAGGCAAACCTCCGCCGCTAGCTGCTTCTCTGGATCGGTGAGCAACGACATTTCGAGGATTGCTTTCACGGGCACTCCGGTCGCTTCGACAATTTCGGCCATTTCGCGATTCACCTCGCTGCCGCGCCCCATTTTCAGCCAGCCGAGATTGATCACCACATCCAGTTCAGCCGCGCCATTTTCCGCTGCTTCTTGCGCCTCATAAAGCTTGACGGCGGGCGTGGTTGCCCCGGTTGGAAATCCGATCACCCGTGCAAACTTTTGGAGATTTACCGTTCAGCAGTTCAACGGCTTGGCGGACGTGAACCGGATAGACGCAAACGGTGGCAAATCGGAAGCGATCGGCCTCTTCGCAAACTTGAATCACATGATCCGTCGTTGCCGCTGGATGCAGCAAAGCATGATCGATAAATGGAGCTAAATCAATTTCTTGGGCTGAGCGGACTGCCATTTGTAAGAACCTCGATCGCGATCGTTAAAAACTGCTTCACCCGCAGTATAGGTTGTTGAGTCAGCTTGTCTTTGAAAGATCATTAATGTTTTGGTTAGATCTAATAGAAATACAGCGCAAACAGAAATACAGTGCAAACAGAAAAGCTCCCTCCTCTGAATGAGAAGAAGGAGCTTTTGAGATGAACAAATCAGATGAATAAAGGTTTAGTTCACCTCGATCGACTCAGCGGTTATTTACCCGGAATAATCTGATTCACAGTATCAGCAACACCATCCACGAGGTTCTTAACTGGGTTGTCGCTCGTCTTTTGGGCAGCGGGCGATTTGGGCGTCCCGTGCAGGCGGGGATCAGGCTGCGGCGGCTCCAGTGCAGGGCTGAGCGGCTCCGGATCGGAGATGTAGGTGAACTGGCCTTTGCCATCCATCGATCGACCTTTCGACCAGCGACCCTCGGCGCTATCCGTGCCCTTGGAATGGTTCCAAAACTGATAGGCATATTCGTTCTTCCCGTATTCGTGGGCGATTTTGGGAACAACGGTTTCTTCAAAGCCATCGCTTTGCAGTTCTTCGATCGCCGCCAACCACTGGTTTTGGTGCATGGTGTCGCGGGCAATCATAAAGCTCAGGTGGTCTCTCACACCCGGATCATCCGACATTTCATACAGCCGGACGGTTTGCAAAAGACCTTGCGACTCGGCGTGAAGGTTCGATCGAAAATCGGCCATCAAATTGCCGCTGGCTGTAATGTAGCGACCGTTCCAGGCATAGCCCACGCTGTCTTCCGGCATCGCACCGCCACCCGAAACGATCGCATGTTTCGGACTCATGCTCGCCGCCATGATGTCCATCATCACGTCAGTGGGCTTGGTTCCGCCCATGACCGCGCCGACGATCGGGTCTTTCGCACCGTCTTCTTGCAGTTTAATCGGGGCTTTATCAAGCAGATGGGCGACCATCGTGGCGAGCATTTCCACGTGACCGATTTCCTCAGTTCCAATATCGAGGAGCATATCGCGGTACTTCGCGGGACCTCGGCAGTTCCAGCCTTGAAACAGGTACTGCATCATCACGGTCATTTCGCCCATCGGCCCACCGATTAGCTCTTGCAGCTTTTTGGCATAAATGGGATCGGGCGTGGTGGGTGGAGTGAAATACTGTAGCCGTTTTTCGTGATAGAACATGGAAAATTCCTTGACTGTAAATCGTGAGTTGTTATGAGGTGAGAACAAACAGATCTTCTCAAAACAGAAGGAATAACGCGCAATATTTGCGTCATTTCTCCTTTCAGGTAACTACTTTGAAATCTTCTGTACCTCAGTCTTTAGAAGGGTAACAACGCACTCAGCAGGAATAAGCACTTCTCTCCATCTCCTGAGCTATGTTTGCAGGAATACCTAGGCTGTTTCCATAGCAGCAGAAAAATAATACCAATTTAAACAGTGTTCAGTGCAGATAGAGCATCCAGAATGAAGGGATAACCTGTGATTGAAGCAATCACTTGAGGGGTTAAATCACGCAGCAGTTGATCGATTTTGGTTTGCAGTTGTTCAAGTGTCTTGAAGGTCGCCCACTTGAGATCGGCTTTGAGGTGCTGCCATAGCCGCTCAATCGGATTTAGCTCCGGGCAGTACGGCGGTTGGAACAACAAAACGATGTTTTGTGGCACCACTAAATCATCACCCTTGTGAAAGCGCCCGTTATCCACCTGCACAATGTTGAGACTCTCTGGATAAGCCTTCGACCAGAAACGTTGAATGTAGACACAGAACTTCACACAAAACTAGACCAGTGTCTCCGGCAGCAAATCAAAGCTCCAATGCACAATGGAGCAGTGACGGCTCAATTCCAATTGCAAATACCGAAACTTGTCCAACAGTTTATCTCCATAAAATGCCGGGATTTCGATTAACTGTAAGATGAGATAAGCAATCAGCACCATGTAAATTTGTATCGTCACTCCATTGATATTTTTGGTCATCAATTTATCGAGCTTGAGGTGCATTTTCAAAAACTTCCACAACACCTCAATCTGCCAACGATATCGATAGGCTTCACTCACTTCTTCATTACTCATCTGTTCGACATTGGTCGCCAAGCGAAATTCGCTTCGGCTCTCTAAATCGCACAACCAAACAACCCGATACCGCTGATGGTCAAACTCGGTCTTCATATTGTTCTTGATTCGCACCACAAACAGCGTCTGACTCAATTGGTCAAGAAACTCCCAACTCGCGAAGCCTCTATCCATAATGCCGATGCCACCTTCAGGGATCATTCCTGGAATTGATTCTGAGAATTTCGCATCATGCCCCTGGCCGAAATGAATCAAGCATTCGCTGGGATTGTGCTGCTCTAAATTGACCCCGCCCAGCAGTTTGACTTGATGAATGCCCTGCATCCAAAACAACTTGCTCGTCAGTGTGACAATGGTTGAGTCAATCGGAAAAAACATCTGTGCTGCCGCTGGATTTTGTCGCTTGAGTTGCTCAATTAATTGGATGTAGATGCGACAGAACTGCTGATCATGTCTTGTTTTACAAGCTTTAGAAAACGTAGAGATATCCACTGGAATACCCGTGTGATTCAGCTGGTAAAACAAGTCCCTCATGCTCGTCAAGCCTTTGTCTAACACAAAGGTTAGCCAAATTTCAAAAAATAGCCGAGAGTTCAATACTGGGTAATCGTGCGGGCAAAGTTGCTTGAGTATGGATTTGACAAGTTTGGGAAAGGACGGTAGCGTTTGAGCATTGTTTTTGTTTGTTTGGGGGCTAGAATACGATATTCTGCTCCCATTTTTCTGTATTCAGCTATCTTTCAACACTTCTGAGTCAAAGCAACAAACGAGCGATCGCCCTCAGTGCCGCTTTTGTGCCTGCCATTCGCTTCTTAATTCTGCTTGGTTTTGTGACGACGTTGTATCTCGGTGGTCTGGCCGTAATTGACAATCGCCTCTCAGTCGGAACCTATGGCTTCATGGTGTTTATTGTGCAGCAGTTGCTCTGGCCGTTCACCGAACTGAGCGAAGTTATGGACGAATATCAAAGGGCAATGGCCTCAATTTGGCGCGTAATCGGGTTACTTGAAACGCCGATCGCGATCGCCACTGGAACGAAAGCTTTGCCGATTCAACGAGTACGAGGCGAGGTCAAGATCGATCGCGTCACGTTCACCTATGACGGCTTCGCCCCCGTTCTTAAAAATATCTCGCTGCACATTCCGGCAGGTGCAAACATTGGCATTGTTGGCGTTACGGGGTCAGGTAAAAGTACTCTAGCAAAACTACTGCTACGGTTTTATGAAGTGCAAGAAGGCAGCATTTCGATCGACGGCATCGAAATTCGATCGCTCCAGCTTCAAGACCTGCGAGGCTGCATCGGTTGGGTCAGTCAAGACTTATTTTTATTTCACGGAACGGTTGCAGAAAATATTGCTTATGGCCGACTAGATGCCGATCCCAATCAAATCATTCATGCCGCAAAATTAGCGGAGGCGGATGAATTTATCGATCGACTGCCGCAAGGTTACGACACGATTGTGGGTGAACGCGGCCAGAAGCTTTCCGGTGGGCAAAGACAGCGAATTGCGATCGCTCGTACCCTGCTGAAAGATCCGCCAATTCTAATTCTGGACGAGGCAACTTCAGCCATTGATAATGAAACAGAGGCGGCAATTCAAAAGTCTTTGGCCGCGATTACGCGGAATCGAACAACGATCGCGATCGCCCATCGCCTATCTACGATTCGCAACTGCGATCGGATTTATGTGATGTCGCAAGGTGAAATTGCCGAGCAGGGAAAACACGATCCGCTAATTGAAATAAACGGCATTTATGCAGGACTATGGCAGGTGCAGGCTGGACTGCAAGCTGAATTCAACTAAGCGCTGGCTGGGTGCGATCGTGCGATCGGAACACACATTGGTGTTCCTGAAATGGGGTCGGTAATGATTTGACTATTCACTTCAAACACATCGCGCACCACCTGCTTTGTCGTTGCGGCAGCGATCGCCAAATTGCAGTAGGGCAGCAGCTTCCTGAGCGGGTAAGTTGGTGAAGAGATAAGTGGGTTTATGAGGAGCGGAAAAGCCAACGGCGCAGGGGCAATATCTTCGGTGAGCTTTGCTAGCGCACCTCCAACAATGCTAAGGGACAATTACTTCAGTTGCTCTTGTAAGATTGAAGTAGAACACTTATGATTCTCAAGAAATTTAGATAATCTAGAGGCAATGTTCACTTTCGATCGTTTCCTACTGCAAGCCCCACTTAGTTGAGTGAACCAGTTGAAGGCCGTTTTCCCTTTGATGCGTCAGTCTTGTGATTGAGCGTTTGTCATTTAGCCTACTTTATATTGTAAATTTTGCTATGCATTTTCAGCGCATCTCGATTCGGCGATCGATCAGTCGCGCCATCGCGATCGGAGTATGGGGTTCTTGTGTCGCCTGCGGTTCATATGTCGCGCAGCCACCGCCTCAACCTGCAACTGAGGCTGTCTCTGCGGCCAGCGTCGTTGCTCTGGGGCAAATTGCGCCCGATGGTGAAGTAATCAAGCTCTCAGTTCCCAACGCTGCCGACAGTCGGGTCAATCAGATTTTGGTGAGAGAAGGCGATCGCGTACAGGCCAATCAGGTGATCGCGATTTTGCAGGGAGCCGATCGCCGTCAGGCTGACCTGAGAGCCGCCCAAGCAAACGTGCAACTGCTGCGGGCACAACTGGAAAAGGCGAGACAGGGAGACGCCAAGCCCGCTCAATTTGCTGCTCAGCAGGCCGCGATCGACCGACTCGCAGCGCAATTGCGGACGGAAACCGCTCAGCGGCAGGCCGCGATCGCCAGTGCCCAAGCTGCCCAACAGGAGGCCACTTTGATCTATCAGCGTCGGCAAACTTACGGTCAAGACGGTGCAATTTCTCGTGACAATTTGGATGAAGCGCGGCGCAACCTCGACACGGCTGAAGCAGAGTTGAATCAGCGGCGGGCCGAACTTCAGCAAACGATCGCCACGCTGCAAGCGCAACTCATCGAGGAGCGAGCCAAACTGAGCGAATTGCAGCAGGTGCTTCCGGTCGATATTGCGATCGCGACAGCGGAACTGGAGAAAGCCCTGATCGAAGTGGAGCAGCGGCGAGCCGATTTGGAAGATGTGCAGGTGCGCGTTCCGATCGCGGGGCAAATTCTCAAAATCACACGCGCATCGGTGAGCAGGTGAATACGACTGCGGGCATTGTCGAGCTTGCCAAAACCGATCAAATGTTTGCGATCGCGGAAGTTTACGAAACTGACATTACCAAAGTCCGTCTGGGACAGCGGGCAACGATCAGCAGCGAGTACGGCGGCTTGCAGGGTGAAATTCGCGGCAGCGTTGATCAAATCGGCTTGCAGATTGGCAGAACGGAATTGAATCAAGACCAATCCGCGCCAACGACTGATATTAATGCGCGGGTGGTTTCTGTTAAGATTCGGCTCGATCGCGCCGACAGTCCAAAGGTTGCAGCCTTAACGGGAATGCAGGTTCGAGTCAGGATTGATGTGGCACCAGGCGAGAACTAAATGATTAAGTTTTTCAGGCGATTGTTTCGGAAATTTCAGTTTGAAACGCCGCTTTCCTGGTCGCAACTGTCGCATCAGAAAGTTCGATTAGCTGTGGCAACGACGGGCGTTTGTTTTGCCAATATTTTAATGTTTACCCAGCTTGGTTTGCAAGCCATGCTCACCGAGGGCACAACGCTTCTACATGAAAGTTTGGGCGGCGATCTCGTGCTTTTCTCTTCATTCAGCCCGACCTTGCAGTTTGGCATGACCTTTCCCAAAGCTTATTTGGTTCAAGCTGCCGCGATCGATGGCGTTGCTGCTGCCAGTCCGCTTTATATTAGTTCTGCAAACTGGGTAAATTCGCAAGAATTAGGAGGCGAGCCAGGAGAATTTAATGCCGATTCAACCAGCGATCTATTTGGCAATCAGGTCAGAATTATCGCCTTTAATCTCAATCAGCCTGTTCTGAATCTTCCTGAAGTCAATCAGCAAATTGCCCAGCTTAGTGCGCCCGATGCCGTTCTGTTCGATCGCCTCTCGCAAGCGTCACTTGGTGCAGTTCCCGATCAGCTTGTTCAGCAAAAAGAAGTAATGACGCTAATGGGAAATCGGCGCGTTTATGCGGTTGGCCTTTTTAGTATGGGCAGTACTTTGTTTGAAAAGGGCAATGTAATCATGAGCGATTGGAATTATGCTCAGCGTGAAGGAAATACTCTCGATCGCGTCACAGTTGGAGTTTTGACGCTGCAACCTGGAACTGATATCAGCACCGTTCAATCTGCCTTGCGATCACGCCTGCCTGAAGAAGTTACGGTATTGACTCGCGAGGAATTCATTCAGCAGGAAAAGCAGTTTCAAAACTCAGAACCAAATGGCGTCATTCTTAAGTTTGGTACGATCGTCGGCTTTGTAGTTGGAGTAATTATCGTCTATCAAGTTCTTTATGCTGATATTAACGATCACCTGTCAGAATATGCCACGCTTAAAGCAATGGGCTATTCCGATCGCGCCCTGCTATTTGTTGTTCTGCAAGAAGCAATCATTCTCGCAATTTTAGGATTTCTACCCGGATTTCTAGCTTCACTAGGAATCTATCAACTGCTCACAGTTTTAACTCGAATTCCGCTGGCAATGAGAACAGGTGTTGCAGTTCAGGTGTTTATTTTGACGGTAATTATGTGCGGTGTTTCAGGTGCGATCGCACCAGCCGCTTGCGTTCTGCCGATCCTGCGGATGTATTCTAAGAAGTTATGGAATCTGTTGTCGCCATTCATCAGCTTAGCCATGCTTTCGGTAAAGGCCGATTGCGAAAGCCTGTTCTGACGAACATTGATTTGAATCTTTATTCGGGCGAAATTGTCTTACTCACTGGCCCGTCGGGAAGCGGTAAAACAACGTTGCTCACTTTAATTGGGGCACTGCGATCGCTCCAGCAAGGTAGCCTTAAAATCCTGGGGCAAGAGCTACACGGCGCGAGAAAACACCATCAGATTCAGGTGCGAAATCAAATTGGCTTTATCTTTCAATCCCACAATCTACTGAAGTGCTTGACGGCGCAAGAAAATGTAAAAATGTCGCTGAAACTGCACAAGCATATCTCTTTTGTGCAGCGACAAAGGCGATCGATCGCGATGCTCGAAGCCGTTGGACTGGGTGAATTTGTAAATGCCTATCCTGACAATCTTTCTGGTGGACAAAAGCAGCGAGTCGCGATCGCTCGTGCCTTAGTGAGCCATCCGAAATTGATATTAGCCGATGAACCAACCGCCGCACTAGATAGCCAATCTGGGCGCGATGTTGTTGATTTGCTGCAACGCTTAGCGAAAGAAGAAGGCTGTACGGTTTTATTAGTGACGCATGACAATCGTATTCTCGATATTGCCGATCGCATTCTCCAGATTGAAGATGGCAGATTGATTTAATCTGGGCGATTCGATCGCGACTGTGCGATTATCAACAGGCCGATCGCTAATACAGCGAAACCACTTCCAACCCCAAAAGCGGATCGAGAACTTACCTGCTGCCATAGCCAACCTGTAAGTAAACTAGCAGGCAATAAGGCGATTCCCGTTACAAGATTGATTAGCCCGAATGCTGTACCCCGCAGTTCCGCCGGAACGCGATCGGCCACGATCGCCAGCAGCACCCCTTGACTCATTCCTAAGTACAATCCATAAAACGCAAACAGTGTCCAAATCTGCCAGGGTGCAGTTGCGAATGCAAAGCCTAAATACACGAGCGCAAAGATAATGAATCCACTGATTAATAGGCCGAAACGACCGATGCGATCGGACAGAACACCCGCAGGATAGGCGCTGCTTCCATAGGTAAGATTGCTAACAACAAAGAGCAGCGGAATCGTAACCGTTGAAAGTCCAGCTTCTTGCGCTTTGAGTAATAGAAATGCATCGCTGGAATTGCCCAAGTTAAACAGCAAAGCGGCGACGACGACCAGCCAGTAGGATCGATCGAAACTTCGCAAAGCGCTCCAATCTAGCGGATTGCGACGAGTCGAGGAGATGGACGGTTCGCGGATACCAATGACCAATAGCAACACGCCGATCGCAGCGGGAATTGTTGCGAGCCAGAAGACCAAGCGGAAGTTCTGCTCGGACTGCAACAGCACTGCCGCCGCGATCAATGGGCCAGTGAATGCGCCAATCGTATCGAGCGACTGCCGCAGACCGAAGGCGGCTCCGCGAGATTGGGCGGGCGTGGTGTCGGCAACGAGGGCATTGCGCGGCGCGACTCGAATGCCTTTGCCGAAGCGATCGCCAAACCGCGCCACCAGCACCCAAGCCGGACTGCTGGCAAGGGCAAACAGCGGCGTGACGAGGGCGGAAAGTCCGTAGCCTGCGATCGCCAGTTGCTTGCGTCGTCCCCAATAATCACTGAGCGCCCCGGAAAAGATTTTAAGAATCGAGGCGGTGGCTTCCGCAATGCCCTCGATCAGTCCGACTGTGACGAGATTGCTGCCCAGCACGGCGACGAGAAACAGCGGCAACGTGGACTGCACCATCTTGGAACTGATGTCGGTCAGGAGACTGACGAAGCCCAACACCCAAACGGTTCGCGGAATGCGTGATTGTGAGATTTTTAGCATTGGAGGAATGGGGGTGATCGAGTGGGGTTGGGACAATGGCCGCCAAACTTCTATGCGGCGATCGTATGCAGCAATCTTTAGGTGATTGAAATCACCGGATAGTTATAGCTCTCCTTGACAACTAAACCATCTTTCCAATAACCAATAGAAAGCTGATTACTCTTGCTATGAATAATCTGGCCGTCATACTCAATAGTGTAGTCGTTGTACCAATTAGAGATGACAACAAAGTCATAGGTGCGATCGGCTGAAACAGCAATATCTTGACTGATCAGTCTAGATTCTCTAAACTCAGCCAACATGTCATTGAAAAAGATCGCTCTCCCTTGACGACAAGCTTCTTTACCTGTAGTAACCGTACCGTCGCCTTCGATCATTACAGTATGCTCAGCATAGTATTTTTCCAAGACAACTGAGGTTTGAAATGTCGCCACTAGATGGTTGATTTCTTCTAGCTTGACTTGTAATTCTTCAAGGGTCATGGCAGTAGATGGAGTAATTTGCATCGATACTTCTGAAAGAAGTTTTATCTCGTGTGGAGTATCTGATTATGAACCAGTTTGCTCTCAAACGGATTGTAAAAAAATTGACTTCAATCAGGCAGCACGATATGACAGGGATGAAAGCCCCGTTGAGCAAGATATTGAGTAGGTGTACAATCCGCGAATGCCCGAAAGTCGTGAATTAAGTGAGCTTGATCGAAATAACCACAGGCAAAAACAATGTCCATCCAAGCAGTTGTAGGCTTTTCTGATAGCATCTCCAGAACTTTCTGGAATCGCTGAATGCGGCAAAACAGCTTAGGTGTTACTCCTACCTGGTCTCGAAACAATTGGTTGAAATGGCGAAAACTGAATCCGGTTTGTTCGATGACTGTGCTAACTGTTGGGCTTACGGACTGCCGAAACTGCTGCAATGCAAAATTGATAGCCGAATGGTAATTGGGCGATCGCATCATCTGCATCAAAAATTGCTCCAATACCAAAAATTGAGCGCCTGAAGTAGATTTTTGAAGTAGGCGATCGCGCAATTCTGAGGCGCGAGTTTTCCACAACTCGTCTAATGAAATCAGTTCGTTGTGAAGCTCACCAGCAGGTAGATCAAAGAACGCAGTTCCTCCTCCTGGTTTGAAATGAATACCCATCACAGATATTTCGCGAGTATCGCAAATAATAAAGTTTTCAGAATGTGCGCCGCAAAGCATGATGCCGCTGGTGCTGCTGCGTTGTACTCGACTTTGACGATCGAATAGTGGAATTCTATCTTCATATAGATTGATGACCAATTCCACTGTTGCCATTGGCAGCAAGCGGGTTTGCAGTGCCGCTAGATTGTCACCTTTTCTCATCCAAAAAAATTCTATAAACCGCGAGAGAGGCGATCGAGGGATATAGGTTTGGTAGGTCATAACTGCTTCCGCCATCCATCAGTGATTACAATCCATCGACCAAACTTGCTTCTCCTCATTCAATACCTGCTCTATGTCCAGGCAAACGAAAAACTTCACCATATGCTTTCACCATACGCTTTCGCCGAGGATTATCTTAAATAGTCAGCTTAAAACTGTTGGTCGATCGCCCATTTGTGTCAGGATATCGATAGACTTTTGCAATAGCGTAATCAGCGTGGGTGGATCTTCTGCAAGCAACATTGCTCAGAGAAATTACGCAACCAGACAAACGATAACCCGGATCGAAGGGACGGAATGGAACGATCGCAATTTTTTGGGATAGGACTGGCAGGCGTTGCCCTTGCTGTGGTTCAGCCTGTGCAGGCGCAGAGTTTGCAAACGGTGGATGTGCAAATTGTGGCGGGCGATCGCAACCTCACAATTCAGCTACAGGGATCGATCGAACCGCTCACCCCGCTGCCCGCCACAACAGACGGGAATACTTTACTGATAGAAATTCCGAATGCTCAGTTGCGATCGCCCCAAACCCAGGAAAATCCCACTGCGGACATTGCGGCTGTGGAAATCACGCAGAGCGATCGCGGCTCGATTTTGGTGCGCGTTGTGGGTGCAGCGGCGGTTCCGATCGCGACCACAGCGCCGACCCCGCAGGGCTTACAGATTGAAATTGCGGCTGCGCCCTTGGCTGAACCACCTCCCGCCTTATCCACTCCTCCCACCTCGTCAACGACCGCAATCGATTTGCTTGCGCCTGCCGAAAATGCGATTCGGATTATTGCGACGGGCGATCGCACCAGCTACCGCATCGGTGAATCTTCGGTGGGGACGCGCACGGATACCGATATTTTGAACGTGCCGCAGTCGATTCAGGTGATCCCGGAACAGGTGATCGAGGAGCAGGGAGCGCGATCGCTTGGTGAAACCGCCCGAAATACCGCAGGCGTGACGACGGGGCGAATTTCTTCGGGTTCGCTGGCGACCGAATTTGTGATTCGCGGCTTTGCGACCGAGAATATTTTGCGGAATGGACTGCGCGACACGACTCAGCAGTTTGCAACGGGAATCACGAATGTCGATCGCCTGGAAATCCTCAGGGGGCCAGCGTCCGTGCTGTTTGGGCAGGGCAGCTTGGGCGGCACGGTCAACATTGTGACGGAAATTCCGCTGGATGAGCCGACTTACGAACTGGAATATCTGATTGGTCAAGATGATTTGCATCGCGGCTCGATCGATTTTTCCAGTCCGTTCAGTCCGGATAGCGATTTGGGCTTTCGGCTGAATATGGCGTATGAAAGTTCTGGCAGCTTCCGCGAGTTTGAGGAAAGCAATTTTCTGTTCATCGCGCCGACCGTGACGCTGATTAATACGGCAGATACGACGCTGATCGCGGATTTAGAATATCTCAACGTTCGATCGAGCGGCACGGCTTCGGAACTGCCTGCCCTTGGAACGGTCGTAGACAGTCCGTTCGGCTCGATCGATCGCACGACGAACTTGGGCGAACCGTCTCTGTCTGAGAGCCGCAGCAACCTGACGCGATTGGGCTACCGCATCGATCATCGACTCAGCGACGACTGGCGCATCCGCAACGAATTTCTAGCGGCTTTTAGCGACGTGGGTGAAAATACGGGCGTTATTCCCGTTTCGGTGCTGGCCGATGGGCGATCGCTCCGGCGCGTCCTCACCCGCAACCCCAGCACGAATACCAGCATTACGTTCAATACGAACGTCGTCGGCCAGTTTTCAACGGGGTCGATCGATCACGAACTTCTATTCGGGGTCGAGCTTTTCAGCGATTCGTTGCGCGACCAAATCGACATCATCAACGTCGCCACTATCGACCTGTTCGACCCGGAATACAGCGGCGTGGCGGGGAATTTGCTGGAGCGGCAGGACACGCGCACCAGTCGAAACGCGATCGGATTTTATCTGCAAGACCAGATTTCTTTGAGCGATGAGCTGATCCTAGTTTTGGGCGGACGCTTTGACGTGGCGAACTTGAATTTTGAGAATTTGCTGCGCGAAACGGACAGCTTTGAATCGCAGGCGACCGCCTTTAGTCCGCGTGTCGGATTGGTGTTTAAGCCGGAAGAGAACTTGTCTTTTTACGCCAGCTTTACGCGATCGTTCGAGCCAGTGGCCGGACGCGAACAGCTTTTTGACCCCGTAACCAACACGACTGCATTCGGGCAACCGTTTGAACCAGAGCGCGGAGTTCAATACGAAATTGGCGTCAAGGCCGACTTTGACGATCGCCTTTCGGCCACGCTTGCCTTGTATCAGCTAGATCGATCGAACGTCACCACCACCGGAGCCGAGAGCGCATTTACCACTGTGCAGGTCGGTGAACAGCGCAGCCGAGGCGTGGAATTGAGCGTTACGGGCGAACTAACGGACGGCTGGAATTTGATTGCCAGCTATGCCTACACTGATGCTCAAATCACGGCAGACAACACCTTTGAGGTTGGCAATCGGCTTCCCAATACGCCAGAACACGCCGCCAGCCTGTGGACAACGTATGAAATTCAGTCGGGCGATCTCGAAGGTTTGGGCTTTGGCATCGGGCTATTTTTTCAGGGAGAACGCCAGGGAAATTTGACGAATACTTTTACCCTACCGGGATTTCTGCGGACGGATGCGACCGTGTTCTATCGGCGCGATCGCTTTCGTGCTTCGGTCAATCTGCAAAACCTGTTTGATGTGGAATACTACGAAGGCTCCCGCGACAATACGGATGCCCGCGTTGTGGTTGGCGCACCCTTCACGATCTCAGGACAAATCGCCTGGGAGTTTTAACCGATGCGAAATTTCACGATTCTCTGGCTGGGGCAGTTGGTTTCAACGATCGGCAGCTACATGACCGTGTTTGCGCTGATGATCTGGCTGTGGCAGCAAACCGAATCCGCGACAACGCTGGCTCTAATCACCTTTTTCTCGCAGCTACCGCGCATCTTCATCACGCCGATCGCCGGAATCGTCGTCGATCGCTTTTCGCGCAAACGCTTGATGCTGCTGGGCGATATTGTGGCCTTGCTTTGTACCTTGGCGATCACCCTGCTCTACAGTTCAGGCAGTCTGCAAATCTGGCATCTCTACGTTATCGTTGCCTGTACGGCTGCTTTGGACAGATTCAAACATTGGCGTATTCGGCTTCGATCGCTCTGCTCGTCACCCAGCAGCACTACACCAGAGCCGAAAGCATGGTGTCGGCAGTGGGCTACAGCGGCGCAATTTTTTCGCCGATTTTGGCAGGCAGTCTGTATCCGGCGATCGGGCTGGAGGGGATTATTGCGATCGATCTCATCACATTCGCGGCTGCCTTCTTCACGCTGATCGTCTCTCGCATTCCGCAGCCCGCCAATGTTGAAAGCGATACGGTCGAATCGACCTGGCAAAGTCTCACCTTTGGCTTCCGCTACATCTTCAGCCGACCGGGACTGGTGGCAATGGTAATCGCGTTTACGCTGTTTGCGATTCCGGGCGACATCGGCAAAGCGCTGTATAACCCGATGATTTTGGCGCGATCGAACGGCGATGCTCAAGTTTTGGGCATGGTGACAACCGCAGCGGGAATTGGCGGCATTGTGGGCGCTTTGATTCTCGGCATTTGGGGCGGCTTTCGGCGCAGAATTCACGGAATGCTGATCGGCTTTGCGGCCAGCGGATTCTTCAAAATCATTTTGGGAATCGGACAAACGCCGATCGCTTGGGCAGCAGCGCACTTTTTGGCAACGCTACCCGTCCCGATGTTCTACAGTTCCAGCAACGCGATTTGGTATGCAAAAGTGCCGCCGAAGCTGCAAGGCCGCGTCCTCGCTGCCGATCAGATGATTGGGCTGGTGGTGGGATCGATCGCGCCCTGATCGCGGGTCCCTTGGCCGATCGCGTCTTTGAACCTGCGATGCAGTCGGGTGGAGCGCTTGCGCCGTTTGGGGCGATGGTTGGCACAGGTCAGGGCAGCGGAATCGCCTTGCTCTACAGCCTCACTGCCGTTTGGATGCTGCTGGTTGGCTTGGGTGGCTATGCCTTTCGGACGCTGCGCGAAGTTGAAGTTTTGCTGCCGGATCACGGCGAGGGCGCAGTTGACTCGAATAAAATGAACACCTGAACTTGTGCAAAATTTGCACGATTGCGGGTGCGATTGCAAACAACAGTCACAAAAGGAACAACAATGGTAAGAGTTGGCATTACGGCCAGTCTGACAACGCTGATCGAAGCGCAAAGCACCGCTGTAACGCTCACGTTCACCCTCGATCAGCCGCCGCCTTCAGAAGGATTGGTGGTTTCGATCGATTCCGAAACGCCCCGCGCTCTGGCGGAATTTGACGTATTTGCCGCACAGTTTTCAGGGGGGCGACTGGTTCGAGGCAATCAAGACAATAGCGGTTTCACGGTGCGCTTGACTCAACAGACTGCCACCATTCAGCTACCCGTCTTTCAAGATGATGCAGTGGAAGGAGCAGAGCGCTTCACCTTCACGCTTCAGCCCGATTCCAGCTACACGATCGACCCCAATGCCAGCGCCATCACGCTCACCGTCGAAGACACTGCGCCCGTTCTGGTGAATCGATCGCCCGTTGCCGTTGACGATCGATTCATCATCGGAACCGGGGAAACTTTGACGATTCCTGCTGCGGGTGTGCTGGGCAACGACAGCGATCCCGATGGCAATCCGCTCACAGCTACAGTCGCAACAACTCCAACCAGCGGCAGCTTAACGCTGAATGCAAATGGCTCGTTCACCTACAGTTCCAACGCCGGATTTACGGGCACAGACCGCTTCACCTATCAGGCCAGTGACGGAACGTTAGCAGCCACCGCCACCGTTTCAATCGAGGTTGCACCCCCTGCGGTTCCCGAAATTGTGCTTGGCACACCAGGGCGCGATCGACTCCGGGGAACAACGCAGAACGACTCGATATTCGGTTTGGGCGGCAACGATCGCCTGATTGGTTTGGCTGGAGATGATGAACTGAACGGCGGCGGCGGCAATGATATTCTGCTGGGCGGTGCGGGTAACGATGAGTTGACGGGCGGCGGCGGCAGCGATCGCATTGAGGGCGGAGCGGGCAACGATCGGCTGATCGGCAACGCAGGCAACAACCTTTTGATCGGCGGCCAAGGTCGGGATGTGTTCGTTTTGCAGCGGGGAGCAGGCTTCCAGCAAATTCAAGATTTTCAAGACCGACCGGATCGCCTTGGCCTCGACGGTTTGCGCTTCCGGCAGCTTGGCATCACGCAGCGCGGACGCGATACCCTAATTCAGTCTGGTCAAGATCTGGTGGCCGTTCTCAAGAACGTGCAGGCCGATCGCATCACTGCTACGGATTTTACCTAGAGTTTGAAGGCGGCGATCGCGCTGCCTCGATAATGCGATAGACTCGCAATTAGTCATAGCCCCCACGCGCCACAATTTCACTTTAAGAATTTCACAATGGTCACGATTCGTTTTCAGCATCGCCCGGAGTTCTCGTTGAAGAAGCCGGAACCGCGATCGCCTTTCGCTTTCAGCTTGATCAAGCTCCACCAGCGGGCGGCATCACGGCCACCATCAAAGGCAACGTTCCCCAGTCGCTCACGCAGCTTGATCTGTTTGAACTGAGGGCAACAGGCGGCGCTCAGCCCATTGGCGACTTCGACTTTTCCGGCTTCGACTTCACCATCACAGGACGCAACGCCACTGTCCGCGCCCCAATTTTGCCGATGCCAACGCAGAAGGCTTGCAGACCATCACCTACACGCTGCAACCGGGAAGAGGCTTCACGATCGATCCGGTCAACAGCGCGATTGTGCAGTTTGCCGATCGCCGCTCCGACATCCTCACGGGCACAAACCGAGGCGATCGCTTGGTCGGCACAAGACGAGACGATCGGCTGGAAGGATTGGGCGGCAACGATACGCTGAATGGCAGCGCAGGCAACGACGTTCTAATCGGCGGTGCAGGCTCCGACATCATGACGGGCGGATCGGGGCGTGATGTGTTTGGCATCCAAACTGGAGTAGGCGTCGATACAATTACGGACTTCCGAAACCAAGACCGCATCGGCATTGGCGCGAACGTCAATTTTGGGCAGATTGACATCGTGCGGCAGGGTCGCGATACGCTGATTCGATCGGGTCGGGACGAGTTGGCCGTGCTGCGAAACGTCCGCGCCAATCAGATCACCGCAGCCGATTTTGTCCGGGTGTAACGTATGACGGAAACGCTGTCCGACTGTCGGTTTTGCTCGATCGTCTCCAAGGCCAATGGTGAAGATCCGATCGGTTCCGCCCCCGTTGCCGATGGTTTTTTAATCGTCGAAATTCCGCAGCCTTGGTCAGCGCAACTCTTTTCAGAACCGCAGATCCAGCCGATCCTGGCCTGGGTGAAAACGCTGGCGCTGCGCGGCATCAGGATTCGCCCGATCGCCATTGCCCCCGATCGCGAACATTCGCAGTCTGGCGATCGGCGCGTCCTGTTTTTTTCTCGCTCTGCCGAGTTTTTCGCCAGGTTCGATCGACAGGAATATCTCGTCCCGGAAGCGGAAGTGGCGAGTCTGGCGATCGCGCTGCTCAAATCCGAAGGACTAGACGAGTTTGCGGCTTATCGTCAGGTCGATCGCCCCGTCCGGGATATCCTCGTCTGCACACATGGCAACGTCGATGCGGCCTGCGCTCGCTTTGGATTTCCGATCTACGACAAATTGCGAAAGCAGTATGCCGACTCAGGTTTGCGAGTTTGGCGCTGTACGCACTTTGGCGGCCACCAGTACGCCCCGACGCTGCTGGATTTGCCATCCGGTCGCTATTGGGCACATTTGGAAGCAGAAACGCTCGATACACTCGTTAACCAGCGGGGATCGCCGGATGCGTTGCGATCGCACTACCGGGGATGGGCGGGCTTGGGCAAATTCGAGCAGATTGCCGAGCGCGAAATTTGGATGCGCGAAGGCTGGGCGTGGCTGGACTATCCGAAGCGCGGCCAAATTGTCCGACTGGGTGAAGGCTGGCTCAAAGGTAGCCTGCGATCGCTCCTCCAGCTTGTCCCCTCCAAACGTCTGCGATTTTGGCTGAATCACACCCAACAAGACGCACCTTGGGCAACGGTTCGCATCGAATTTCAGCGGCCAGACGGCTCGATCGGACGGTATGAAGCGCGAGTCGAAATCAGCGGTCAGATTCTCACGGCGATTCGATCGGCCACTCAGATGCCGCTGGTTCCCGTGAATCAATATCACGTCCGGGATTTGCGGCTTGAGTGAAACAGCCTAAAGCTTGAGTGAAACAGCGGGAAGTCCCGTCGCTGCGATCGCTGCTGACAACGGTTTGGACTCGGATCGCCTGCGATGACTTTGCGATTTTGGCGATCGGCAATCGCAATCAAATCGGCCTGCGGCAACCAGGGAAACACGATCGTTTCCTCAGGCTGCGTAAACATCGTGATTAGCTGCTCGACGGTTTGACTGTTCAACTCGGCTTCTTGCAAAATCACCACCGTCCGCGCTGCCTCGATAATCCAGTCGTGATCCCAATCGTTTGCGGTTGCCGCCACCACCAAAGCCGCGCCGGGAATGCGATCGAAAAACGTCGAGGCGGCAGTGTCGCCACACAAAACCAGATGGCGATCGCCCACAAGATACCATCCGGGCTTCAGTGCTGCGTGAATTTCGATCGTGGGTTCAATGATCACAGGGGCTTCGACTGGAGCGCTACGGGGAATCACGGTGATGATTTCTGGCTGAGTCGCCACAGGTTTGATTTTGGCCTGATCGATCGTTTCGCGCAAATCTTTGTGCGTCACTTTCTTCCCGGTTTTCGCCTGCTCGATGTACTGCTCACGCACTTGAGGCGGCGTTGAGGGTGCAGCCAGCAGATACAGCGCAGAGGTGGCGATGTCGATTTGCGCCAGATTTGCCCGCTCTTGAAAGGTTTCGTAGACGTTGATGAAATTGTAGGCGGTGCGCCGACTCCAGCCAAATTCGGCCTTAATCCACGCATCAAACTGGCCGTGCTTAAGCTGCGATCGCACATCTGCCAAGCGCTGCCCAATCTCCCAAATATCCTGCGCCGATCGCTGAAGCCGCTCATGGATTTCGCCCGTCCGCTGCTGCACGATCGATCGCTGCTCAGGCGGCAACACCTGATAGTCGAAGTGATTGACGACTAATTCCGCGTTCTTTTTTTTAATCACTGTCGCTGAATCAATGGGGACGACTGAGGCGATCGCGGTTTTGGGTGACGGGTCGGAGCGATCGACACAACTTAAACAAATCTGTTGCTCTCAGAAATATAGCCTAGACTGATGCCCCGTGTCTGCTGATGCGATCGCCAAAGTAAAAACTTCATTAAGTTTCTGATTCTGTATCTCCTTTGGACAAAGGCATCCGTGAAAACGCTTGACAACACAGTCAACTCGTTAGTTAATGAGAAAGTCTATCAACTGCATCAGGAGCAAAGCAAAAACTCACTGATCGAGGTTCGCTAAATTTGCCTTAAAACGCTGTATTCACGAGGGTCTGCGTCGGTTTCTGTTGATGAAGATTTGCACTAAGGTACTTGATGGAAAAAGGCCAGTTGAGCGATCGAGCATTACGGCAACCGCCTGAATTTGCAGCCAGAGGCGCGATTTTATGGATGTCGATTTCCTAAGCTGCAATTTTTCTTCACGAGGGGCGATCGAACTTTTTGACAACCCAATTTTTTCTCTCAATTACAAAAGTAATTTATGGATGCTCCTACTTCAGTTCTTGTCAGTGAATCCTTGCTGGAAATTGATCATTTCTTTGTTTGTTTATCAGCCTCACTTCAGCCCAAAACTCTAGCGGACTTAGGATTAGTCTGCGCTCCTCAACCCGTACACCATCCGCGTCAGGGAACCACTTCAAACTTAATTTTCTTTGAGAACATCTACCTGGAACTGATTTGGATTGAAGACGAATCCGCCGCAGAAATCTACGCAATGCAGTCGGGCATCGACTTCTTAGCGCGATCGCACTGGCAGCAAACCAAAGCGTCTCCATTCGGAATTGCTCTCCGTCAAAAAAATGAAGTACACCAACAGCATCAACTTCCAGATCAATCTGAAACATTTATCAATTTTGCCGCAGAAAATTTGTCAGCCCAAGCAGAACCCCTGTGCTTCGTCATTTCAGATGCCATTTCACTGACTCGCCTGCTCGATCGCACTTCCAGTTTTCACCAGCAATTGCTCAGGCATCCAATCGGCATTCAACAACTCACTGAAGCAAAAATCGCGATCGATTCTCTCAAGTCGCTGAGCGAGCCTGTTTCACTTCTCCAACGCGAAAATATTGCCTCGATTGATCGCGGAACGCCGCTATTAGAGCTAACGTTCGATCGAAGAATTCAAGGGCGCACCCTCGATCTTCGCTGGCTGAAAATTCCGCTCGTTTTGCACTATTAGCGGTGCCATGAATTTCCTTTCTCAGTGGCGACGGTTCTGGCAAATTGCAAAACCCTACTGGACATCGACAGAGCGATCGAGCGCGATCGGACTGCTGCTTTTGCTGATATTTCTGTCCTTCTCCAGTAGTGCCTGCTTAGTTTGGGAAACGGTGCAGCGCGGCGAATTGCTGTCTGCTTTAGCTGCCCAAAATAGCGATCGATTCTACAGCGGACTCTGGCAAATTCTCCTGGTCATTCTTCTAACCATCCCGCTGCTTTCTTTTCAAAAGCTATGTGCAGGATAAGCTGGGCTTGTACTGGCGAAAATGGCTGAGCGATCGCTTCATCGATCGATACTTCACGAATCAAAGTTTCTACCATATCAGCTTAAATTCTGAAATCGATAACCCTGATCAGCGCATCACGGAAGATGTTCGCAACTTCACGCAGCAATCACTAAATTTTCTTGTCATTCTATCCGATTCAACCCTGCAACTCATCGGGTTTGTTAGCGTCCTTTGGGTCATTTCTAAGTCGCTAATGGCGGTTTTGCTCACCTATGCGCTCGCTGGATCGATCGTGACCATGCTAATCTTTGGGCGAGTCTTAATTGGCATCAACTTTGAACAGCTAAAACGTGAAGCCAATTTTCGCTATGGCCTGGTGAGAATTCGAGAGAATGCCGAATCGATCGCCTTTTATCAAGGTCAGCTTCAAGAATTCGGCCAGTCGCAGCAGCAGTTCTTATCTGCATTTCGCAACTTCCGCCGTTTGATTCGCTGGCAGTTCAATCTCACCATGTTTCAGAATGGCTACCAGTACATCACGTTTATTTTGCCGTTCATTGTGTTAGCGCCGCGCATCTTCTCTGGTGAGCTAGAAGTTGGTACGGTTGCTCAGTCTCAAGCGGCATTCGAGCGCATTGGTTTGGCATTAGGGATTGTCATTACCCAGTTTGACCAGCTTAGCGCGTTTGCTGCGAGTGTCGATCGCCTCTATGCCCTTAAAAACACAAATCCTTTAGTTTCTGAAACTTCGATCGAAATTCTTCCAGCCAACTCACTTTCGATCGAAAATCTCAATCTCTACACGCCAAACTATCAAACTCAACTGATTCAAGATTTATCAATTGCGATCGATCAACCTTTACTGATTACAGGCGAAAGCGGTGTCGGAAAAAGCTCCTTAATGAAAGCGATCGCCGGATTGTGGAATTCTGGCACAGGTGCAATTTTTCAACCGAATCGATCGCGCTTATTATTTCTCCCACAGCGTCCTTACATGATTTTAGGATCGCTGCGACAACAGCTTTTGTATCCCAACTTAAAAGAGATCGCTGACGAGCAAATTTTGCGAATTTTAGAACGAGTTCAATTCAGAAAAACGATCGATCGATACGGCGGATTGGAGGCGATCGAAGATTGGTCTAAAGTGTTGTCGATCGGAGAACAACAGCGGCTTGCTTTTGCGCGGGTGCTTCTGAATCAGCCGCAGTATGCGCTGCTCGATGAAGCCACAAGCGCCCTTGATGAGTCATCTGAAGCTTATCTTTATCAGCAGCTAAGCGACAGCCAAATTATCTTTATCAGCGTGGGTCATCGTCCGGCTTTATTGCAGTATCATCAGCAAATCCTGAAGCTGCAAAGCGATCGCAACTGGCAGCTTACGACCTCATTCCGATGACTTCCTACCGATTCGATCTTCAGCAGTTGCAGCAGTTTTGGCGAGTCGCAAAACCCTACTGGACTTCTTCAGAAAATGGGGCGCGATCGCGCTGCTGTTGCTGTTAATGCTGCTGTCCTTAATCAGTGCCGGATTATTAGTTTTAGTCAGCATTTTTTTGGGTGAAGTGACTTCTGCGCTGGCGGCTGAAGAGCGCGATCGATTCTCTCAATCTGTAATTGTTTTTATCGCCATTATTGTTTTAGGCGTACCGCTCCTTTCGCTGAAAACCTATGTGCAGGCGAAGCTCAGCCTTTACTGGCGCAGATGGCTTACCGATCGATTCTTGCATCACTATTTGGAGCGCGATCGCTTCTACCAAATTGGACTTATGGGGCAATCGATAATCCCGATCAGCGCATTTCTGAAGATGTTCGTGCTTTCACCCAGCAATCGCTATTTTTTGCGGTAATTTTGTTTGATTCAGTTCTACAGTTGATTGCATTTACTGGAGTGCTATGGTCGATTTCTAAACTGCTAATGAGCTTTCTGATCGCTTATGCGATCGCTGGAACTCTTATTACTGCAATCGTATTCGGTCGAATTTTAGTTGGTATTAATGTAGAACAACTGAAGCGCGAAGCTGATTTTCGTTTTAGTTTAGTTCGAGTGCGGGAGAATGCGGAGGCGATCGCTTTTACCAGGGACAAGCGCAAGAATCGCAGCAGATTTGGCAGCGATTTCTGTCGGCCTATCGGAACTTCAATCATTTAATTCGCTGGCAGCTTGGACTCAATTTATTTCAAAATAGCTATCAGTACATTACGTTTCTATTGCCTGCTTTGATTTTAGCTCCGCGCATTCTGGCAGGCGAATTGGAAGTGGGAGTGGAAGCACAAGCAGGGACGGCATTTAGAATTATTCTGCTGGCTCTGGCGCTTGTAGTCAGGCAGTTTGAGCAGCTAACTTCGCTAGTGGCAAGTGTCGATCGTCTCGACGCACTTGCTAATTTTTCAACACCAATTCCACCCAATGCGCCTCAAATTGAAATTATCGAATCCGATCGCCTCACACTGAATCATTTAACGCTCTACACGCCAAACTATCAAACCCGATTAATCTGTGATTTATCACTATTTATTTCGTCTGGAGAAGCGCTGCTGATTACGGGCGCAAGCGGCGTTGGAAAAAGTTCTTTGCTGAGGGCGATCGCGGGATTGTGGCAGTCTGGTTCTGGTCAAATTGCTCGACCTTCGCAGGGTGTTTTGTTTCTGCCCCAGCGTCCTTACTTGTGTTTGGGATCGCTGCGAGATCAAATCATTTATCCACACAGAAACCTGGAAGTTGATGATAAACCGCTATTGGAAATTCTCGATCGCGTCAACTTATCAAAGCTGGTCGATCGCTCTGGTGGATTAACAGCAATGCTCGATTGGTCGCAGGTGCTATCAGTGGGAGAACAACAGCGGCTTGCCTTTGCTCGGCTGCTGTTTGCTCAACCCAAATATGTAATGCTGGATGAGGCAACGAGCGGTTTGGACCTTGAGAATGAAAAGCGGCTTTATCAGCAGTTGCAGGCTAGTTCGATCGCCTACATCAGCGTTGCACATCGCTCCAGTCTACTGCAATATCACCAAAATGTTCTACAGCTTTTAGACGATCGAAACTGGCATTTGAGTAAAGCAGGAATTGAGTGATATTCGATCGCGCAACTTCAGATCTTTTATTGATCAGATCTTTTGTTAGTTTAATCTTTTATCGAAATGACTGATTTACGGCATGGAAAGAACTAGCTACGGATCATAAGAATTTTCTCATGAAAAAACTGAAATTTTCGCTAGCTTAATGAATAAAGATTGCTTTAAACCCCATTAATTCAAGTTGAGTATGAAACCAACCGTTTTGTTTGCGCTATTTTCTGCGGCAGCCGCGATCGGCATTTCTGCTGCACAAGCTCAAGTTCCGATTGGAGAACTTCAGCGTCAATCAGGTACTTCAATTTCTGGCGAAGTTCGCAGCGTGGTCGGCAATGAATTTATTCTCGATGACGGCACGGGACAAATTATTGTCGATGCTGGACCACGCTGGTATCACCAAATCAATGTGCAGTCTGCGATCGCGTCACGGTTGTGGGCGAATATGATGACGATGATTTTGACGCCTACACCATCACTCGCAGCAATGGCGAGACCATTCAAATTCGTCAGGCAGGCGGGCCACCTCCTTGGGCGGGCGGTCCTGAGCGGATTCGGCGCTAGCTGCTGGCGGTGTCACCTCTTACTCGGTTTCTTCTTCCGAAACTGCTGGCGGCGGATTGCTTTCCAAAGCAGGCTGTGTGGGTGCAGGTTGAGATTCACGGATAGGTAGTCGATCGCGCCTTGGTTCTTGCTCTCGTGCAGGTTCTCGTACCGGACGAGGTTCTGGCCTTGCCTCTGGTACGGGCTGCGGCTCAGGTCTTGCTTGCGGCTCAGGCGTGGGTCGCGGCTCAGGTCTTGCTTGCGGCGGAGAAGGTTCTGGCGCGGGTGCAGGCGAATCGGGTTCGGGCTGTAACGGCTGCGATCGATCCGGCGTTTCTGGCTGCAACGTTTCTGGTGTTTCGAGTTCAGCCGCAGGGGTCTGAATCGGTTCGGACGGTGGCGTTTGGGCGGGTTCGGGCTGCGATCGCTCAACGGCTTCAGGTTCCGCGGTTCAGGCCGCGATCGATCTCCTCTCTGGAAGGTGTGGGAGTCGGACGGGCGGCGGCGGGAGCCTGCGGAGTTGGAGCCGCGAAGCCGCTGGACGGAACGCGAACGGCGGTGCGATCGCCCCATTCCTGCGCCCGCTGATTCAGTTCCGAGTCGGAAACGGTCATGTAGACTTCGACGGGAACGTTGGACGCGCCGCCTTCGATCTCCTCAAATCGCCAGCGTTCCTGAACAGTAGCCAAAACCGCTGCATCCAGGGCACGATCGCCACTCGGCTGCACCAAGCGAACGCCCGTCACTCGTCCGCGTCGATCGACATCAACCGTCACTCGAACGCGCCCTTCAATTCCGGCTTGCAGTGCCGATCGAGGGTAGTCCGGTTCAGGGCAGCGGCGGCAGACGACTTGCAGCAGAGCCGGATCGACGGGGGGAGGGCGATCGACCACGACAGGCGAAGCGGAGGGAGGTGCTGGAGCAATAGCCTGCGGTTCTGGGGAAGGCGCAATGCTGCCGCCGGGAACGCCATCGGGAACGCCTTGGCGATCGCCGCCGCCCTCGCCGCGAATCGGGCTGTCGGACTGGTTGAGGCCGATGCCTTCTGAGAATCCTCCGGTTCCGGGTGCGAGTCCTGAGCCGACTAAGGGCGATTCGTTGACGGTGGCATCGGGCGAACCTTCGGGCGGCAAGGTGGTGGCTGGGGAGGCGATCGCTTCGGGGATCGGAGGTCTTGGTTCGGTCGGACGCTGGACGCGCTCCGGTTCGCGTGGCCTGGGTTCGCGTGGCCTGGGTTCGATAAGGCGATCGACGGGCGGCACAGCAGGCGGCGATGGTGAAGGCCGAGGCGGAACAACGGCGATTTCGATTTTTCTGGGCGGGCGGGCGGTTTCTCGGACGGGCAGCGCGACGATCAGGCCGTGCGTCAGCAGCGATCCGGCAAGGCTGATCCCCACAAATCGCCGCAGCGCTTTGGCCTCGCGTCTGCGCTGCTGGTCAGCCTCTTCTGAAAATCCCATACGCGACTGGCTGAGTTAATGGTGTATTAATTCACTATTGAGAAGATTTCTGCACAATTTTCTGCACAGTTCGCTCATGGTAGACTGCAAAAGCGATCGCTGTCAATTTCCACAATCTCAGTCGAAATTGTATCATTTCAACGCCCGTAAGTAAGCTACACTGAACGCTGGAGCGCGATCGCGCACTGGTTTGGCTTCTGACTTTTTGGGGTGCGATCGAACCGGGCTGTCGAATTTGCTAGTGCGAATCGTTTGCATTTGTAATCGTTCTTCTTCTGTCTTTTGGATATGCGAATTTTAGAGACTCTGGCGGCTGGTGGAATTGTCATGGTTCCGCTGCTGGGCTTTTCGATCGGGGCGATCGGTCTGATTGCTGAACGCTTGGTGTTCTGGTCGCGGATCAATCGCCGTCAGCGGCAGGTGGCGATCGAGGTGCTGCGACTCTATCAGCAAGACCCAGATGCGGCAGTTGCAAAAATCAAGCAGAATTTGGATTTGCCAATTACGCGAATTTTCCTGGAAGCGCTGGCGATCGATCAGCTTTCTCCGACTGGATTTCAACTGGCACTAGAAGCCGCCACGCAAACCGAAATCCCTTTGTTAAAGCGATTTAACACTTTTTTTGAAATTGTCGTTACCGCTTCGCCGCTGCTAGGTTTGCTGGGGACAGTGTTGGGACTGATTCGATCGTTTGCCTCAGTAAATTTGGGCAACATCGCCGCACAGAATGCCGGAGATGTCACCAGCGGAATTAGCGAAGCGCTCGTCTCAACCGCAGCTGGAATCATCGTTGCCGTGTTTACATTAGTGTTTGCGCGGACGTTTCGCGGCTTCTATCAGCGGCAGTTGACGTTAATTCGAGAATTCGGTTCGCAGTTGGAATTACTTTACCTGCACCGCTACGAAAACGGAGTGGAAAAACCTTATGCACGTCCCTGAAGATGATTCCGATGATTCTTTAGAAATTAACATCGTGCCAATGATCGATGTGGTTTTTGCGCTGCTCACTTTCTTTATCATGGCAAGTTTAAATTTGGCCGTTTCACAAAGCCTCAATGTCAATTTGCCCCAGGCGGATGCGGCAGGAACGCAAACCGAAAGCGACATTAATATCTCGATCGATCCCCAAGGCCAAATCGCGCTGAATCAGCAGCCGATCGCCATTGCCGATGTTCCCACTGCCGTCCAAGCGATCAAGGGAAACCGCCCGACCGCTTTTGTCGTGATCAGCGGTGATATTCAGGTGAACTATGGGCGCGTGGTGGAAGTGATGGATCGGCTGAGTGCGATCGAGGGTGTCCGCATTGGCGTGGCGACGCAGTAGGACGGAAACAGCCAAAAAATGAGGGTCGATCGAATCGATCGACCCTTGGTGATGTGCAACCGCAAACTTTTGAACTGGGTCAGATGAACTGGGTCAGAACAGCCCCCTTCTGTGCAAAGAAGGGGAACTGAATTTCAATCCCTTTGAGGAAGAGGGATTGGAGGAGCAGCGGTTAGGCTGCGCCGACTGCCAGATCGATCGTGTAGGCTCCAACATTGACGCCGCTGTTGGGTGCAATCTGGCCGGAACCGCTGCCCGCCGTGAGCGGATCGTAGGTGCGGTTGTTAAGCTGGCTGACACCCACATAGAAGGTTCCGGCTGTTTCGGCAACGAACTCCAGGTAGGGATCGCGTCCAGAGACAAACAGTTCGTTCGGGGCGGGGGCGTTGTTGACGCGCAGCAGTTCCCGTCCGGTCGAGTCGAACAGGCGCAGTTCTGAGTCGAGCCGCTGCGGAACATTGAGTCCGGGGATGCTGTATTCTTGCGAATCCACATCGACCGTCAGCTTTTGACCCGTCAGCAAATCGACCTTGTAGAGATCGACATCTTCGGAAGCGTCGATTCCTCCACGAGCCGCGATCGCGCCAGTGATCGCCCTGGATTGTCCTGCCGCCAGCGGTACAGCGTTCGCCGTCAGCAGAGTATCGTTGCCTGCTGCGCCCGTGTCAACTTCCCGTGTGAGCGGGGGAGCATCAGCAGGCGAATCGTAGAGCGTGAAGCTGACCGTGTTGGCGATCGGGCTAAGCTCGAAGCCGGAAGGCGCTTGAAGGGTGAACGTCGCTGTTTCGATGCCTTCTGCGATGCCGTCGTTGAGGATCGGCAGGCTGAGGCTTCCCGTTTGTTCAGTGAGGTTGAACGTGAACGAGGTCAGCGCACCGCCGATCGAGCCAAAGAAATCACTGAGGCTGGACGAGGCGATCGTCACGGGCACTCCACCCGCAGGCGGCGGAGCGCTCAGGCTGAAGTTGAGCGCGGCGGTTGTGCCTGCCGACTCGACCAGCACGGCGGGCGATCCGGTGAAGCTGAGGCGCGGCTTGGAATCTGGCGTGTCTGCGATCGTAAAGCTGATCGAACTGGCAGCCGCATCGACGGTGTAGCCCGGAGCATCGACCAGGTTGAACGTGAAGCCTTCTACGCCTTCGGAAGCTTCTGCGGGCGTGAATTCCGGCAGCACGGATTCATCCAGCGCCTTGAACGTGATGCTGGCGTTGTTTGCAGAATCTTGAAGTAGAATCCGCTGGCATCGAAGTTGGCGGGTGGAAATTCGCCGCCCACGATCGTCGATCGAGTCAGGGCAAGTTCGCCCAGTGCTAAGCGAGTCGGACTGTCCACGTAGACCAGCAGACCATCAGAGGGAATCACACCGTCAACGTTAAACGTCAGCGTGGTTTCGGTTCCCTGCGATTCGATCAAGGTGTTGTTGCTCAGGCTGAGGCCGACTTTGGGACCAGGTTCAACCACCGTTGCTTGAGCCTGCTCGATCGTGTCGTAGATGGTGACGCTTTCGGTTGCACTGCCGCCAATCCGGTAGTTGCGGCTGCCCAGCAGGGTGAAGTTCACCGTTTCTGGCCCGTCGGTTTCCGGGATCGGCTTGTTTTGCAGCACAAACGAGGCGTTGGCCTGCGGCTCGAAAATTTTGATCTTGAAGCCGATCAGCGTTCCGTCCGTGTCGTACAGCGATCCGGAGTTGTTTGCCCCGACCAGAATGACACGAGCATCCCGATTGAGGAATTCGCCAATGTCGGAATCGGCAGCGATCAGCACTTCCACGCCTTCGGGCGGAATTGTGCCCTGAGTCGCAAACGAGAAGGTCAACAGCGATTGACCACGTGCCGCGAGCGACTGCACCAGTTCCGGGACGACAATGTTGTCGAAGTTCGGGTTCGTGGCGATCGGCAACACACCGTCAAACGTGCCGACAACGGTTTCCATCGTGATCGTCGGGGCAGTGGCGATCGGGCGACCTGCGATCGGAATCACCGAAGCTTCCGGTGCGGCTGGATTCAGCTTGATTTCCAGCCCGTACTCGCCGCGTGTGCCACCGCTGCCGCTGGCAGGGCGATTCGGGTCGTAGTTGGTGTTGGGCGAACTGCTGACGGCCACGAAGTATTCTCCCGCCGTTTGCGCCGTGAAGCGCAAGAAGGAGTCGGTGGTGCGGAAGAAGACTTCATCCGGGGCGCTGCCGTTGTTGTTGGTCGCTAGCTGCTGACCATCGGCATCGAACAGGCGCAACACCGTATTGAAGCCCGTGTTGATGAAGTTGCCCAAGTCCACTGCTGTGGCATCCGTGTCAAAGGTGACAGTTTCGCCGCTTTCAGCGTGACCTTGTAGAAGTCCACATCTTCGGTTGCATCGACGCGGGTGAGGCTGCCGTCCGGGTTGCGGTAGGTGTTGGTTCCCTCATAGTCGATCGAACTGCGAACCGAGTAAACGTCATTCGTTGCGCTCAATCGCGTATCGACGGCGCGGCTGATGATGTCGTTCGGTTCGCGCACGATGGTCGAAACCGGGATTTGGTCGGGCGCATCGACGATCGAAAACGTGCCTGTGTTGGCGGTCGGGCTGATCTGGTAGGTCGGCGCATCTTGCAGGGTGAAGGTGGCCGTTTCCAGACCTTCAGCTGTGCCATCGTTGGCAACCGGAAGATTGATCGTGGCGGTTTTCGCCGTGATCTTGAAATCGAATCCGGTCGGCGTGACGCGGACAATTTCGCCGTTTTCGATCGCAATGCCGCTGAGGTCAAACTCCCCGATGTTCGGCGCAACGACCGAGACGACTAAGCCTCCTTCCGGCGGCTCGGTGCTGAGGCTGAAGCGGTGAATTGAAACGGTTTGGGCGGATTCGACCAAAATTGCAGGTTCAGTCGTGAGGCCGACCTGAATTTGCGATCCCGCATCGTCCACAATGCCGATCGAAACCGATCCGGCATCGGGTGCGATCGAATAGCCCGGAGCCGCTTGAATCGCAAAGCCAAAGTTTTCGATGCCTTCCTGCTCGCCATCGTTGAACGCTTTGAGCGCGATCGTGGCGGTTTGCTCGGTGACTTTGAAGAAGAAGCCATCGGCGCGGAAGTTCGGAGCCGGAAATGCGCCGCCTGAAACTTCGGCATTGAAAATGTCAAACTCGGCCAAATCGCGTCCGCCTGAAGTACTCTTCACATAAACCAGGACGCCTTCGGATGGCGGCGCTTCGCTGAGGCTGAAGGTGAACGTCGTCGTGTCGCCTGCGGCTTCGCTCAGTGCCGTGCTGCTGGTGCTGAAGCTGATGGTCGGCGTGACGGTTGCAGCCGGAACCTGATCGATCGTGTTGTAGAAAGGAACAGCAGAAGCCGCATCCTGGGAATCGATCGAGTAGCCTTCGCCCACTTCCAGGGTGAAATTCGCCACGATCGGATCGCCGGATGCGTCTGTGACATTCCGCAGCGGGAACGTAATCAGCGCATTCGGCTGATCGATGCGGAACTTGAAGCCGATGCCTTTGCCCGTTGCGTCGTACACGCCTTCCAGGACGCGACCCCCCGGACTGAACGGCGGATTGCCCAAGTTGGCAAAGAAGTCGATCAGGGCGATGTCGCTCTTGACCGTCACCACCAAGCCGCCTTCGGGAATTTCACCTTCCACGTTCAGCGCAAAGGTGAGAACCGAAGAACCCGCTTCGAGCGATCGCACCAGCCCTTGTGCCAGCAAATTGTCGTTGCGATCGAACGTGCCTGCGATCGTTTCCAGCGAGACAATCGGACCTGTAGGCGGCGCAACAGGATCGGTAATCGTCAGCGTCACCTGATCAGCCGCCGGATTTGCGTTGTAGGCTTCGCCATCAAGCAGATTGAAGGTTAGCGTTTCTGCGCCTTCGGTGTCGTCATCGTTGAACACATCGATCGACAGCGTGGCCGTATTTTCGGTCATCACAACGGAGAAGCCAGAGCCGTCTTCGTTGGCAGCCGGGAAGCCCGCCAGCCCGTCGATATCAAGGAGGAAATTGCCTTCCGCGTCGAACACGGCAAACTCGCCCAAGGCCACCGCCGCATCGCTGTCGACGTTGACGGACAAGCCACCAGCGGGAATTTCACCGTCCGCTGTCAGCGTGATCGTCAGCTTGTCACCCTCAACCAGTTCCGTTTTGTCTACGGAGAAGCTGACGCTGGGGCCACCGACGTTCGGGACACCATCGGTAATCGTCGTTGTCACCGAGCTAGCAGCGGGATTCACCGTGTAGCCCGTTCCCGGCTTCAAGATCAAAGTCGAGGTGACATCGGCTTCGGCAATGGTGTCGTCAAATGCTTTGACTTTGATGAACGCATCGGGCGAAGTCAGCTTCCAGAACACCGTCACTTCACCAGATTCGGACTCCACATAGTCGAAGAACTCAATGCCGCTCAGCAGCGAGGGGTCTTCAAACTCAAAGTTGAAGTCAAACTGCGGATCGAAGAATTCCGACGTGCCGATCACAATCCCCTCAGCGGGGAAAGTGCCAGTCGTCTTAAAGCTGAAGGTGACGGGCGTTCCTTCTGCCTCGCTGATCGTTTCCGGTGTGGCCGTGAGGCTGACGATCGGCGTTTCAACAGGAGCCGGAGTCGGGGTTGGCTCTGGCGTTGGAGTTGGCGTTGGAGTTGGCTCTGGCGTTGGAGCCGGAGTCGGGGTTGGCGTTGGAGTCGGGGTTGATTCAGAATCAGTGATCGTTAGCGTGATTCCACTAGCGCTAGGATCGATCGCGTAGCCGTCTCCCGGCTGCAAGGCATAGGTCAGCGTCAGCGGGCTGTCGGGCAAATCGTCATTGAAGACGGGCAGATCGATCGTGGCGACCTGCTTGGTGAGCCGCAGGGTTAAGCCGCTGGCATCTGCATTGGCTCGAATCAGTCGCGCTCCGTCAAATCGGGCGGCAAACACATCGAACTGGGCAAGCGATCGCGCCGTTTCGCTATCCAGCGTCACCACCAGCCCTTCAGCGGGCGGGGCTTGACTGAGCGTGAAGGTCAGCTTAGCAGCGGTGCCTTGCTCTTCAATCAATGCTGCGGGGACTGCGCTGATACCAACAACTTGAGCCGCAGCGGGTGCAGGCGTATCGCGGAAGGTGACGGTGCTGCTGGCGCTTGTGCCCAGTGTGTAGCCCGTTCCGGGTTGCAGCGTGTAGGTCACGGCCTGCGGTGCTTCGGTGAGGCCATCAGCAAAATTGGAGCGCGGACGGTGGCCGTTTGCGACGTGATCGTGAAGCTAAAGCCGGAAAAATCCGTGTCGCCAACGGGCGCACCGCTGCCGCCTGTGAACTCCAGCGCGAACAAGTCAAGCTGCGTCAACGACTGCGGCACGTTGCCTGCAACCGTGACGGTGATACCTTCCGGAGGTGGCGGTGCATCCAGCGTGAATCTGAATTCTAGAAACGTCCCCTCAGACTCCACGAGGGTGACAGGCGTAGCAAACAAATTAACAACGGCCATACAGCAAAATTCCTCAATCAGGTTGTGGTCAATCATTCGAGGCCAAGCCGCGATCGATCCCCTTTGCGCCAAGCGATTTTGCGCCGAGCGATCGAATGCACAGCAGGCGCGGCGTCAGCGGGGATCAATCGTTGAAGCAATCGCGGCTGATACCGCAATCGGGGCGATCGGGCAACCTCCGCTTTATCGCTGAGCAGTCATGTAGAAAACCTGGCAGCCGCAGCAGCATTCCGCTTCAGTTAACGAAGCAAAGGTAAGCAGCCGTTCGACAAGCAACACCCTCATTAGCATCAAAATTTGGACGGGCTGAGCCGATCGCATTCATAACCAAGCATCAAAACCAGGCTTAGTCAGCAAGACCAATCTGTCTTTACCTGCGTCAGCACCAGAAATGCTGCCCGCTTAGCTTCGATCGAGTTCTTGCAGTGACAGGCGATCGAGTGAATGTTTTGAGAGTTTATCTCAGTAACGTATCTGTAGTAACAGTATCATTGGAAGCTGGCGATGAACAGGCAAAATTGTGAAGTTCTCGTGAAGAAGTACAACACCCGGATCAACGGAATCCGTTGATGCAGAATTCGTGCAAAATTTGCACGATTGGAATTCGGTAACTCACCAGGCGATTTGTGCAAAATTTGCACGATCGCTCTCGGTTAGAAATTCAGCCAGCGAATCGCGCAGATTTTCCAGTGAGCGTTAAATGAGGTGAAGGGCGATCGATGACATTTCGTTTCCGTCGTTCGCAAAATGCGGAAATTCGATACCATGATGAAGCAGAGATCGAAAAGCTGACCGATATCGTTGCACGGAAATGGCGATCGATTAATTTTTTGAATTGAACAGCCGTCCTTCTCTTTTAGGTAGAAGGGGCAGGTAGAAGGGGCAGGTAGAAGGGACAGCTAGAAGGGGCAGAACTATCGGGAATGCATGGATGATTTGGGCATTATGGTGACAAGTTTTCTCAATACGACGCTGGTGGATCTGCTGCGCGATCGCGCCCTCAGTTCCACTGCTGGCTACACCTTCCTGACCGATGGCGAGACGCAAACCGAGCAGTTGAGCTATCGCCAACTCGACGAACAGGCACGATCGATCGCGGCTCACCTGCAAGCCTTGCGGCTTGAGGGAGAACGCGCCCTGCTGCTGTATCCGCCCGGACTGGAATTGATTGCCGCCTTCTTCGGCTGTTTGTATGCCGGAGTGATTGCCGTACCTGCCTATCCGCCGCGCCGCAATCAAAAAGCCGATCGGATTCGGGCGATCGCGCAAAATGCCCAGCCTGCCGTAGTTTTGACGGTGCGATCGCTTCAAGATGCGATCGATTTGCCCGGACGCTGCATTGCCACCGATGCGATCGCTCCAGCGGCTTCGGAGTGGCGATCGCCGGATGTTGAGGCGGATGCGATCGCCTTTTTGCAATACACATCCGGCTCGACCAGCCAGCCGAAAGGCGTTTGCATCACGCATCGAAATTTGCTGCACAACTTGAGTTTGGTTTATCAAAAGTTTGGGCATTCGCCGCAGAGTCGATGCGTGATTTGGCTGCCGCCCTATCACGACATGGGCTTGATTGGCGGGATTTTGCAGCCGCTCTACGGCAATTTTCCCTTAACGCTGATGTCGCCTGTGGCGTTTCTGCAAAAGCCCGATCGCTGGCTGCAAGCGATTTCCCGCGATCGAGCTACGACGAGCGGCGCACCGAATTTCGCCTATGAGCGCTGCTTAAAGATTTCGCCAGAGCAGCGATCGCGCCTTGATTTGAGCAGTTGGGAAGTCGCATTTGTGGGAGCGGAGCCGATTCGGGTGGAAACGCTCGATCGATTTGCCGAAGCTTTTGCTGAGTGCGGCTTTCGGCGCGAGGCGTTCTACCCCTGCTACGGTTTGGCCGAGGCGACGCTGTTTGTTTCCGGTGGCAAAAAGTCTGATTCTCCCTCAATTTTGACTGTCGAAAAAACAGCGCTGAAGCAGCATCGGGTCGCGATCGATCCGGCTGGGGAGCGGCTGGTTAGCTGTGGACAGGTGGTTGATCAGGTGGCGATCGTCGATCCTGAAACGCTTGTGCCTTGTGCGATCGATCGAATTGGTGAAATTTGGCTGGCAGGAACCAGCGTGGCGCAGGGCTACTGGAATCAGACCGATCCCGCTTTTGAAGCGATGCTGAACGGTCAGCCGTTTCTGCGGACGGGCGATCTCGGTTTCCTTCACAACGGCGAACTGTTCGTGACGGGACGGCTCAAAGACATCATGATTATTCGCGGCCAAAACTACTATCCGCAAGACATCGAAGCGACGATCGCCCAAAGCCATCCTGCCCTCCAGCCGAACGCGGGCGCGGCTTTTGTGGACAGTGGCGATCGCCTCGTTGTCGTGCAGGAAGTCACGCGGGAGCAGTGGCGATCGATCGATGTGGATGCAGCGATCGCCGCTGTTCGATCGGCTGTGTCGCAACAGCATCAGCTTCAAGTGGAGGCGATTGCGCTGCTGAAACCGAATTCCATTCCCAAAACGTCGAGCGGCAAAATTCAGCGCTTTGCCTGTCGCGAAGGATTCGAGCAGGGAAAATTGGAGGCGATCGCCCAATGGCCGC
>JAAUTJ010000067.1 GCA_012031475.1 Leptolyngbyaceae cyanobacterium SM1_3_5
GGGGAAGATCCCCGGCGGTTGGAATACACGCGCAGTCCCGGTTTGCTGATGCGCTTGAGCGTATTGATGATCGGCTGGCGACTTTTGCCTTTGTACTTAAGCGCGATGACCAGGTTGCGCTTGACGCCTTCGCCTTCTTCGGAGAATTCGCCAATGAAGCCTTCTTCTTGCAGCACTTTGGCAATGCTGCGGGTCATGTTCGTCGCTGGAACGAGAGTGGTTTGATGCCGCGCCATGTTCGCGTTGCGGATGCGCGTCAGCATATCTGCGATCGTGTCGTTTACCGCCATAGTTTCCTTGTGTGTTAGTTCTCCCGGAACGGCATTCCCAATTCTTTCAGCAGCGCACGGCCTTCTTCGTCTGTGGTGGCCGAGGTGATGATCGAAATGTCCATACCGCGAATTTGATCGATGCTGTCGTAGCTGATTTCGGGAAAGATCAGTTGCTCGCGCAGTCCCAGCGTGTAGTTGCCGCGACCGTCGAAGCTTTTGGGGCTGACACCGCGAAAGTCGCGAATCCGAGGCAGGGAGAGGTTAATCAAACGCTCCAGAAAGGCATACATCCGATCGCTCCGCAACGTCACCATGATGCCAACCGGCATTCCCTGGCGAATTTTGAAGCCTGCGATCGCCTTTTTCGCTCGCGTCACAACGGGCTTTTGTCCGGTGATAATGCCGATTTCCGTCAGTGAGGCTTCGAGAGATTTGGCATTTTGTGCCGCTTCGCCCATACCGCGATTCACCGTCACCTTCACCACCTTGGGAACCTGGTGGATGTTGGTGTATTGAAACTGTTCCATCAGCTTGGGAACAATGTTTTCTTGATAGGTTGCTTTGAGGTTTGCCATTGTTGTCCTTTTTCCTGGGCTTGGTCAGGAACTTGTCGGGTTAGTCGATGATTTCGCCTGTTTTCTTCAGCATTCGGACTTTGCGCCCGTCGGCGTTGAAGGTGTAGCTGATCCGGCTTGCCACCTTTTGCTTGGTGGAATACAGCATGACGTTGGAGGAGTGGATGGGAAATTCGATCGTCGTGATCTGTCCCGATTCGCCTTCCTGCTGCGGCTTGATGTGCTTTGTCTTGACGTTGACACCCTGCACGATCACGCGGCTTTCTTCCGGGATCGCTCGGACGACTTCGCCGACTTTGCCTTTATCTTTTCCAGTGATCACCTGAACGGTGTCGCCCTTCTTGACGTGCATTTTGGCGGAAGCAGACTGCTTTTTCTTCGTCATCACAGCACCTCCGGCGCAAGCGAAACGATTTTGGTGAAGTTTTTGTCGCGCAGTTCACGGGCAACTGGACCAAAAACGCGCGTTCCTCTGGGGTTGTTGTCCTGGTTGATGATTACGGCGGCGTTGTCATCAAAGCGGATGCTCATGCCGCTGTCGCGTCTCAGTCCTTTGCGAGTCCGCACAACGACAGCGCGGACGACATCAGACTTTTTCACGGCCATATTGGCAGGGCATCTTTGACAACGGCGATAATCACGTCACCGACTCCGGCGTAGCGACGATTGCCACCGAGGACGCGGATGCACATGAGCTTACGAGCGCCGCTGTTGTCGGCCACATTCAGATAGGTTTCTTGCTGAATCATGCTTCGGTCTCCTGACTGGCTGTCGCCTCTGGACTAACTGTCTCTGGATTAGCTGCCTCTGGACTGGCCGTCTCTGGGCTGGGGGTTTTCGTTTGAGTCAGGTTTTCGATGACGCGCCAGCGCTTGTGGCGGCTGAGCGGTCGAGTTTCCTGAATGCGGACGCGATCGCCCGTCTTGCAAGCGTTTTCTTCGTCGTGGACTTTATAGCGCTCGGTTCGCACCATAATTTTTTTGTATTTCGGGTGTGGAGCGCGGTTTTCGATCGCCACCACGACGGTCTTATCCATTTTGTCGCTGACGACGACGCCGACTCTTTCTTTGACTGCCATGATGGGTTACTCCTCCGGGGTGGCGGTGGTCGCCTGCTGCAACTGACGTTCGCGCTCGATCGTCTTCAGTTGCGACAGCCGATGCCGCAGATGCTTAAACTGGTGCGTTCCGGTTAACTGTCTCGTTGCCTTTTGAAAGCGCAGTTCAAAGAGCTGCCGCTTGGTGGCGGTGATTTGATCGGTGATTTCCTGGTCGGATAGATCGCGAATGTCGCTGATTTTAGGTAGTGGCATGATTTACGACTCCTCCTCGGCGGCGGCGCGACTGATGAACTTGGTTTTGATCGGCAGTTTGAACGAGGCAAGCCGCATAGCTTCGCGAGCCACGTCCTCGGTTACTCCAGCGATCTCAAACAGAATCCGACCGGGCTTCACGACCGCAACCCAGAATTCCGGGTTGCCCTTACCGGAACCCATCCGGGTTTCAGCGGGGCGCATCGTCACGGGCTTGTCGGGGAAGATGCGAATCCAGATTTTTCCACCCCGGCGGATGTAGCGGGTCATGGCGCGGCGGCTGGCTTCGATTTGCCGAGCGGTGATCCAGGACGGCTCGATCGCCTGCAATGCGAAATCGCCAAAGTCGATGTTGTTGCCATTGGTGGCGAGGCCGCGCATTTTGCCGCGATGCTGCTTACGAAATTTAGTTCTCTTAGGACTGAGCATGATGTGTTTCCTTAGCCTTCGTTCGATCGATCTTCAAACTGCTGGCGGCGACGCTGCCCCTGCGGACCTTGCGGACGACGGCGCGGCTGCTGATTGTTATTTGCGGCTGCGGGTTCTTCCTGTCCAGGGATGATCTCGCCCTTAAAGATCCACACCTTGATCCCCAAGATGCCGTAGGTCGTCTGGGCGGTGCGGTAGGTGTAGTCAATGTCGGCGCGGAGCGTGTGCAGGGGAACCTTTCCTTCGCGAGTTGCTTCCGTCCGGGCAATTTCTGCGCCGTTCAGTCGTCCGCTCACCTGAATTTTGATCCCCTGCACTCCGGCTCGCTGCGCCCGCTGAATGGCCTGACGCACGACGCGACGGAAGGAAACCCGACGCTCTAGCTGCTGGGCCACGAATTCGGCAATCAGTCCGGCATCGGCATCAACGCGAGCGACTTCCACGACGTTGATACGAATTTGGCGATTACTGTCACCCAGCACCTGCTGGAGATTGCTTCGCAACTGCTCAATGCCCGTGCCACCACGCCCGACCACCACGCCCGGACGAGCGGTGCGGACTTCCAGATCGATCTGGTCAGCTTTGCGCTCGACGCGGACTTCTGAGATTCCGGCGTTGGCAAGATTTTTGCTAATGTACTGGCGGATTTTGTAGTCTTCTTGCAGCAGCTCGGGGTAGCGACTGCCCTCGGCAAACCAGCGCGATCGATGCTCTTGTGTAATGCCGAGTCGAAAGCCGACTGGATGAATTTTCTGTCCCATTTCGTCCTCTGTTTATAGTGGTTACTCGTCGCCAGCGCCCGGAGCGACGGCGATCGTAATTGTGCAGGTCGGCTTGCGAATTTGGTAGGCGCGGCCTTGGGCACGGGGACGAAAGCGCTTCAGCACGGCTCCCTGATCGGCAAATGCCTGGGTGATCACGAGATCGGCGGGCGTGTAGCCCTGGTTATGCTCAGCATTGGCAACCGCCGATCGCAGCACTTTGAGAATCGGCTCGCAGGAACGATAGGGCATAAATTCAAGGATGATCAGCGCTTCGCGGTAAGAACGACCGCGAATTTGATCGAGGACACGACGCACCTTGTGGGGCGACATACGAATGTAGCGAGCGATCGCTTTGACTTCTGTTGTTGTACCAGCAACCATAATTTCTTCTCCGGCCTATCGACCTTTGAGCCTTTAACGACGAGCCTTCTTGTCACCTTTGGCGTGACCCCGGAAGGTGCGGGTGGGGGCGAATTCACCGAGTTTGTGGCCGACCATCTGTTCAGTCACGTAAACAGGGACGTGCTGACGACCGTTGTGAACGGCGATCGTGTGGCCGATCATCTGCGGCAAAATCGTTGAGGCGCGTGACCAAGTTTTGATCACCTGCTTGTCATTGCGAGCGTTGAGGGCTTCCACTTTGGACAGCAGGTGGTCAGCGACAAAGGGACCTTTTTTGAGCGATCGAGACATGACTTTCTCCTTTTATGAATCCCGTCCGCCGCGACCGCGCTTGCCGCCACGACGACGACGACGAATGATCAGCGCGTTGCTCAGCTTCTTCTTCTTGCGCGTCTTCGCGCCCAGTGCAGGCTTTCCAGTTGGGCTGACCGGACGAGCGCGACCGATCGGGGCACGACCTTCGCCACCACCATGCGGGTGATCGACGGGGTTCATCACGCTGCCGCGCACTTCAGGACGACGGCCTTTCCAGCGTTCGCGTCCGGCTTTACCGATACTGGTGTTGCGGACATCAGCGTTGCCGACCGTGCCGATCGTGGCGAAGCACTCGCGACGAATCAGGCGGACTTCGCCAGAAGGCAAACGCAGCGTTACGTAGTTGCCTTCTTTTGCCACAAGCTGAGCGGATGCGCCCGCAGCACGAACAATTTGCCCGCCTTTGCCCGCCACCAGTTCAATGTTGTGAATGGTTGTACCCAGCGGCAGATTGCCCAGCGGCATGGCGTTCCCGACTTCAAACGGGATGTTTTCAGTGCCCGATATCACCGTTGCGCCAACGGCAAGATCGCCGGGATGGATGATGTAGCGCTTTTCGCCGTCTGCATAGAACAGCAGGGCAATCCGGGCGTTGCGGTTGGGATCGTATTCGATCGCCGCCACTTTTGCCGGGACGTTGTACTTATTGCGGTGAAAATCCACTTGGCGATACAGCCGCTTGTGGCCGCCGCCGCGATGCCGAGTGGTGATCACACCGCGATTGTTGCGGCCTTTTTTGCGGTGCTTCGAGTAGGTCAGCGACTTTTCCGGCTCGGTCTTGGTAATTTCGCTAAAGGAAGCGTCGGTTCGCTGCCGTGTTCCGGGCGTATAAGGTCGATAAATCCGAATTGCCATTGTTACTTACCTGCTTACACTTCTGGGAACAGAGTGATTGAACTACCTTCCGCTAGCGTCACGATCGCCCGCTTGTATTTCGGACGATGACCCGCAAACCGACCGACGCGCCGCTGCTTGGCGGGAGGATTGTGCGTATTCACCCGTGTGACTTTCACGTCGAACAGCGATTCGATCGCGGCTTTGATGTCCGGCTTGGAAGCGCGGGGATCAACTTCAAAGGTGTATTTGTTGTCTTCGAGGGCGATCGTTGCCTTCTCCGTCACAATCGGGCGGCGAACCAGATCGGGCAGACGCTCAGCGGAAACGCGAACGGCATCAACCAATCGCCGTTTTGTAACTCTCGATCGTTTAGTCATCGCTGTAGACCTCTTGAATCTTGGTGAGCGCGGAGGCGGTGGCGACGATTTTGTCGGCGTTGAGCAAATCGTAGACGTTGAGTCCGGTTGCGCCAATCAGCTTTAGCGTGGGAACGTTGCGGGCGGAAAGATAAACGTTGTCGTCGCGATCGCCCACAATCAGCAGCACTTTTTCGCCAGTACTAACACCCCAGCGGCTCATTGCCTCGACCAGTTCTTTCGTCTTGGGACGTGAAAGCTGACTGGCGAAATCTTCCACAACAACCAAATCTTCAGCGCGGCTTTGGAAGGCGGTTCGCAGCGCGAGACGGCGTTCCTTGCGGTTCATCTTCGTGCTGTAGTCACGGGGCTTCGGTCCAAAGATCACGCCGCCGCCCCGCCACAGGGGAGAACGGGTGGAACCTGCTCTGGCGCGGCCTGTTCCTTTTTGGCGATAGGGCTTGCGACCGCCGCCGCGAACTTCGGCTCTAGTTTTAGCCGACGCCGTGCCTTGACGGGCGTTGTTCATCTGCCGCACAAGGGCACGGTGGACGATGTGGCTCGCCGTTTCTTCTTTCGCGACCTTGAGGTCTAATGAGGCTTGGCCGACTTCAGCGCCCTGCCAATCTCGAACTACACAATCTACCATGACTTTCCTCTTCTAGCGGCCTGAGTTTTGACCCACGATCGTGGCCGGGACGATGCTGAGCAGCGCACCGGGCTTGCCGGGGACTGCCCTTTGATCAAGAGCAGGTTGCGATCGCCGTCCACGCGCACCACTGTCAGCTTGCGAATGGTGACGCGAGTATTACCCAACTGTCCGGCCATCCGCTTACCGGGATAGACGCGACCAGGGGTTGTGCCTGCACCCGTCGATCCGGGCAGGCGGTGGTTTTTGGAACCGTGTGCCATCGGACCGCGCTTGAAGTTGTGGCGCTTTTGATAGCCTGCGAAGCCGCGACCAATGCTTGTGCCAATCACATCGACGATTTGGCCTGCTTCAAACAGATCGGCACCGAGTTTCTGGCCGAGTTCGTAGCTGCTGGCATCGTCCAACCGATATTCGTGCAGGTGGCGCATCGGGGCGGTGTTTGACTTGGCAAGATGCCCAAGTTCTGGCTTGCTGAGCGTTTTTTCTTTCACTTCGCCAAAGGCGAGTTGAATCGCAGCATAGCCATCGGTTTGCGGCGTTTTCACTTGCGTGACGGTGCAGGGGCCTGCTTGAACCACAGTCACCGGAATGGCTCGACCTGCCTCATCAAACACCTGAGTCATGCCGAGTTTTGTGCCGAGAATACCAACAGACACGGTAAGGATCTCCCTTGCTTTACACAACAAACCAATGGACGAGGCTGTGATCGCCCCGCCGAAATCTTCTCGACGCATTCTGAAGCGCAAAACCCGCAGGCTTGACACAAGCAGGCTTGACGCAATGTTTCGCATGGAAGGGTGGATTAAAAGCTCGGCGTTTGCCTGAACTCTCGATTGGACTTGAGCAGTGAACTCCTCAGTATCCGAATCGGGAAGCTTCCAATTCATCTTTTGCTAGCGCAGAAGCGATCGCCAACCCCGCGTTTTCAAGCATTTCGCTTGGTTCGGCTACTCCAGCGGTGAACCAAGCAATCGTCCGAATCCGTCAGCATTGACCGGGATAACGGCGCGGTTTTGAAATTTGGCGACAATTAAACATTATAGACAATTAAACTGATTTTGTCTACTGGTGTGCCGAACTTCGAGGGGAATGCGTCAAGATCTCTTTATCGAGAAATTCAGCAAATCGAATTCGAGTCGGCGCAATGCACTCCCTATAATAATGACAGACTGTAAACGAATTGGGCGGTTTGTGTCTGCGATCGCCTGATTCACCCTTTCACCCTTGGAGCGACCGATGCCGCTGATCACCACTGGCAAGCAATTTATTCGCGATCTCGAAAATGCAGGGACGCTGGCGCTGTATGCACCGCTGGAAGGTGGGGCTGAAGGCCGATATCAGCGGCGATTGCGAGCAGCGGGCTATGGAATGCTGCACATCAGCGCTCGCGGCATGGGCGATCCGGCTGCGTATCTGATGGATGTTCACGGCATTCGTCCGCCGCACTTGGGTAAGAAAGATACGGGGCGAGAAGGAGCGGTAGGGGCGCGTTACTTTGTGCCACCGATCGCAGGCTATCAGCTTGAAAAGCTGCCACCGCAGTCGAAAGGCTTGGCAATCTGGATTATCGAAGGCTTTGTGTTTTCGCGCCAAGAACTTGAGTATTTGGCCGTGCTGTCTTCGATCGAGCCGCGCCTCAAGGTGTGCGTTGAAATGGGGGGCGATCGAACCTTCCGCTGGAGTCCGCTCAAGCAGGTGTTGGCTGCTGCATGACGTCGTTTTAAAAATTAAAAAGTCGTCAGTAAAGTAAATTTGCTGGCGGCTTTTTGATGCAAGTTAGCAATGATGTGACTTTTGATTTAAGGTGTTTCGATCGAAAGGTTCAGGCTTCAATTTAATAAAATCAAACTAAGCAAAAAATCGAACTAAGCAAATCCTGGACGTTTGAGACGGCGGCGGCGTTTGCTCAGTGGCGTATCGCTGACTTGGGCGGCGGCTTCGAGACGTTCTTGCCGTTCAATTTCTGGCAGCTTTAAGATCACGCCTGCAAAAACCAGTAATAAACCGCAACCGGATCAACATCAAGCGGATAGAAATAGGTGTTGTAGCTAATAAACAGCACGAACACCCAAAATGATGTGCCATAGCTGCGTAAGCTATTGTCGCGAATCGATCGACTCGATTGCCAAGTCAAAAAGCACAACACCGTCACCACCAAGAGAAACGCCAATACGCCAAATAGCCCAATTTCATACAGCAATTTTGGATAGTAGGTTTCAATTAATTCCGTTTTGCCAAAAACGCGAGCCGAATTGGTGGCGCGACCCAATCCCAAGCCCAGCAGTCCGGTTTGCGCGTCGATCGCCTGCTGAAACTGGTTATAGATAAACTGCGGCGGCGGTGAAGCATTCCAGCGCGATTCCAGGCTGGCAATTCGCTCTTGCAGCACTTGCGGATTGTTAATGGCAACGAGTCCGAGCAGCGTGAAAAGTGCGATCGCCGTCGGCAGAAATTTCTTCAAATAAATGATTTGTCCGGTTGCGATCAGCAGCAGTCCAAACATGACGGGAACGACAGCCAGCGCAATTCGCTGACCGGACAAAACGGCCATGATAAAAATTGAGGCGATCGCCGTCAGTCCCAAAAGTCGCCAGCGTTTACGAGGATCGTTAAAGGCAGCGGCAAACGTTAAAAACAGACTTGAAATCAAAAACCAGCCCCACTGCCAAGGCGCAACAAAGGTTCCGGGCAGGCGAATTTGTCCGACCTGTGGACTGTAAAGTAGCGCTCCACCCACCAAACATCGGGCATCTAAATCGGGTTCAAATTGCGCCTCACCCACATAATATCTTGTGCCTTCACAGTAGCCAGTTCTCAACAGCAAATACTGCAAAAAAGCAAGGCCACAGGCAACAAGGACGATCGCGATCGTCAGTCGAGTCAAAAACAGCAAATCCTGGCGGTTGCGAATCAGATAATAGGCGCAGACAATCAAAGGAATATAGCCAACCAGCACCTTTAATCCCAGAATTCCCATCAGAATTGGCTGCTCGCCTTGCTGAAGAATGTCCGGATCGAACTGCTGTGGCAAATTCACAAACGCTAAGGTTAATAGCGCGATCGCCAACAGTAATCCAACAGCGGGAATCAGTGGTTTTGGAATCAAGATCGGCAATTTTTCGCGGCGGCAATATTGAATGACGCCAAACAGAGCCGGAATATAAAAGCCGTCTTTGGCAAGCTGCAAGAGCGGACTGTTGCCGATCGCATACGTCACCGATCCGCTAAACGGCATATAGATCAAAAACGCCCAGAGTCGCCTGACGCGGATACTTAAACGATAAGGCTGTGTAAAGCAGTCCAACCGTCACGGCAATTCCGGCTTTGGGGGCGATCGCCAGCCCGACCACAAAGCCTACAAACGTCGCAAACAAAACGGTAAACGTCGTGAAGCGAATCAGATCTTGGCGGAGGCGATCGGCTTTGCGCTTTTGCGTCAGCCGTTCTTTCAAGCTCAACGGTTGCGGTGAGTCGGTTGGCGTGGCAGGCGATACGGTTCCCGAAGCGCCACGCGATCGCGCTTTACGTTGAGATTTCTGGCGTTGAGACTTCAGCATGACTTCTAAACTATCCCACCGAAACGAATTTCCACTAGCCCAATGAAGTTTTGGCAAGACAGTCGAAAGCGACCGGATGAGATCTTGTTAGGTTTGAAAGGTGAAGCGATCGCAATTCACCCATTGCTATGACTGCTGCAAATTCACCCGAAATTATCGCCCTCCTGCCCGCAGGCGGACAGGCTACGCGACTTGCACCCTTACCCTTGAGTAAGGAACTGTACCCGATCGGTTTTTCGGAAGGGAAACCGAAAGTCGTGGCGCATTATTTGTTAGAAAAAATGCAGCGATCGGGCGTTCACAAAGCTTTCTTGATTCTCAGACCGGGAAAGTGGGATATTCCGGCTTATTTTGGCGATGGGGCAATCGTGAATTTGCCGCTGGGATATCTAACCGTGCATGTGCCGATGGTGTGCCGTATACGCTCGATCAAGCCTACCCGTTTGTGCGAAATGCGATCGTGGTTTTGGGCTTTCCTGATATTTTGTTTCAGCCAGAAGATGCTTATACAAAGATTCTCGATCGACTCACCGCAACGCAAGCTGATGTCGTGTTGGGACTATTTCCAACCGAGCAGTTTGATAAAGCAGGAATGGTTGAGTTTGATGCTAATGGGCGCGTTCTTCAGATTATTGAAAAGCCTGAGCAAACCGACTTGAAATATATGTGGGCGATCGCTGCTTGGAGTTCACGATTTACCAAATTTCTGCATGAATATTTGCGCGAAAATCGGCAGCCCTCCAGTCGAGAACTGCCGATCGGAGATGTAATTCAGGTGGCGATCGATCGTGGTTATGTCATCCAGTCCGAAGTATTTCCAAATGGCTCCTACCTCGACATTGGTACGCCCGACAGCCTGAAGCAAGCCGTGCAGATGCTTACACGCTGACGGTTGCACCCGCCGCCGCCGTCGCCACTGCTCCCGCTGCAACAGCGGCTACCGTTCCCGCTGCCATCGTTCCGGCAGCCATTGCCGCACTCGCCGCCACCGCTTCGGCAGCTTTGACTTTCGATCGCCGTGCCGGACGAGGCGCAAAGAAGTCGTTGCACAGTTCCTCGATCAGAACCAGGTAAAGGTCGCTAAGCTGCTCCGAGACGCCATCCCAGCTAAATTCGCGCTGGACGCGATCGCGAGCCGCTGCGCCCATCTGATCGCGCAGTTCCGGGCTGCTGACGATTGGGGCGATCGCTCCGGCAAACGCCACTTCATCCTGCGGCGGCACAAGAAATCCTGTTTCGCCGGAAAGAACCGTGAACTGCAAGCCGCCAACATCGCTTGCGACAACGGGAGTGCCGCTTGCCATTGCTTCGATCGTCACCAAGCCAAACGGTTCGTAGTGGCTGGGTACAACGCTGGCATCTGCTGCTGCATAGTAAAAAGGAAGCTGCGTGTGATCGAGTCGTCCAACGAAGGTTGTCTTCTCGGCCAGTCCTAATTCATTGACGATGCTTTCAATGCGATCGCGTTCCAGTCCGTCGCTTTGTCCGGGTGTGCTGCCGCCTGCAATCAGCAGCTTTAGGTTCGGCACGTCGCGCAATTTCTCGTGACCGACGGCGCGTACCAAGGTTTCAATACCCTTGCGCGGATCGAAGCGACCGACATACAGCACAATCTTGTCGTCGGCGGTGAAGCCAAGCTCCTGACGGGCAGCAGCGCGGTCAATTTTGCCGAAATTCGACGTATCTGTACCGCAGGGAACAATGTCCACCTTGCCCTGCGTTGAGATCAGCGTCCGCATGTGTTCTTCTTCTTGCGGACTAGTCGCAACCACGCGATCGATCGTTTCCAAACAGCGCCGTTCGGTTTCCAGGCGCGTTTTGGCGATCATTGGAATCGTGGAAACGGCTTGGTATTTGACCGCTCCGATCGAGTGGTAGGTATGCACCTGCTTGGTTAGCTGGCGCTTGCAAATTTCCATGCCCACCCAGGACGAGAGCCAATAGTTGGTGTGGACGATTGGATAAATGGTGCGCTCATCATGCTGAAAGCGCAAGAAGCGATCGACAAACTCCGGCAGGTAGGGGAACAAATCGTCGCGGCCAATGTGTTCCACTGGCCCCGCTTGAAGACGAATCGTGCGGCAGTTCGGCATATGCTGAACGATCGTCGGCTGGTCTATGGCAATTTGGCGAGTGAACATGTCAACGCGCCATCCTAACCGTGCTAAGGCTTCGCCCACCTGTCTGACATATACGTTTTGTCCGCCTGCACCTTCTCCACCGATCTCAATGGCGGGGTCGCCATGTACAGAGATGAGTGCGATTCGTCCTCGGTTTGTGGAAAACATGGTTTGAAGTATTGATAAAACTTGTAGATGTCTTAACGTTTATATAACACTATATGGTTTGTTAATAGGTTTTAATCGTTCTTTGGAATGAACTTATCGACTAGCCGGAATACCTGTTCGCCTGCCTCCTGCGAATGAGAGGGCTGTCGCCTGGGTTCCGACTCTGGGAGGATTGGTTTAGCAGAGAATCTTCCTATGATTTGTGTTGTTAATAACAAATCGAAGCACTTTTCATCGAGTGTTTTGATGGAAACCACAGGAGAAAACTGATATGGGTATCGACGATAGAGCCAAGAACGCTGCTAAAAACCTTGAAGGCAAAGCGCAAGAAGCATACGGTGAGGTGACGGGCGATCCAGAACATAAAGCCGAAGGCAAAGCTAAGCAGGGCGAAGCTGAAGTTCGCAACGCTGGCGAAGATGTGAAAGATAAAGTTAAAAAGGCGATCGACTAAGTTCGATTTGTCATCGACTAGCCGTTTTTGCTAGTTCAAAAAGCAGGTCGATTGGCCTGCTTTTTGCTGTTGCGTTAAGTGGAACAACATTATCTTTATCTAATCAGCACTCAGTAATAGCAATGCAACCTGCCAGCGGTGAAACAACTGTGTATCGATAGGGGCATCAGCCTCAGCATAAAAAAATCACGATTATGGAGAATGCGATCGACTTTGGGAATGCTAGCAGCATCGATTTATCAAACCGCCATGCATTCAATTCCCCATAATCCGCCCAAAATCAGCACAATGCCCCGCCAGCAAACCGAAGAGCATCCTGCTCGACCTCCACAAGCTCGTCAGTGAAAAAAACCGCCTTCAGCAAGAACTGATCAAACTCGAAGCCCGACAAGCCTTCATTGTTGATCGCCTCAACCAAATTGAAATCGATCGCACCATTCTCGAAGAAAGCCGCAGCGCCATTCGCACCCGCCCGATCGCACCGCTCCTCCCTCGATCGCCTCTCCACCTCCACCCTCCTCCTACGACATTGCATTCGTCGAATACTAGCCAATCCCCGCCC